>JAEZFA010000280.1 GCA_023417665.1 Pseudomonadota bacterium
GCCTTGTGCCGGGCATCCACGCCTTCGCTGACTTTCAGTTCAGTAAAAGCGTGGATGGCCGGGACGAGCCCGGCCATGACGAAGACAGGAAAGGAACAAGCCAATGGCTCTCGAAATGAGCGGCGAGTATGAATTGCCGCAGTCGCGCGATGTTGTCTGGAAGGCGCTGAACGACCCGGAAATCCTGAAGCAGTGCATTCCGGGCTGCGAGACGCTGGAGAAACTTTCCGACAGTGAATTTCAGGCAACGGTGAAGCTGTCGATCGGCCCGGTCAGCGCCCGCTTCAAGGGCAAGGTCAAGCTCGAGGACATGAACCCGCCGAGCGGCTACAAGATCGTGGGCGAAGGGGAAGGCGGCGTCGCCGGCTTTGCCAAGGGGCATGCCGATGTCGCGCTCGCGGAAGCGGGCGAAGGAACCAAGCTCACTTATAAGGCGGAAGCGGCGACCGGCGGAAAAATCGCGCAGCTAGGCCAGCGCCTGATCGCGGGCTCGGCCAAGAAAACCGCGGACCGCTTTTTCGAAAATTTCGTGGCGGCCTTGCAGGATTACAAGTGATGGCGGGCACTTTTGTTTATGCCAGCAGACGCTTGACCGCGTGTCTGGAACCGGACCAAACTGGAATCCTTAAAAAGAGAAGAGACGCGGCCATTTAGAAAAAAGCCGGTCAGTCGAATGACCGCGGGGCCACGGTTTCTTCAAAGCCGGAGAACGCCCCATGCCGAACGTGACCGTTACGGTCAACGGGAAGTCGCATACCGTTGACGTCGCGCCTGAAACCCTTCTCGTCGAACTGATCCGCGAAAAACTCCGCCTGACCGGAACGCATGTCGGTTGCGATACGTCGCAATGCGGTGCCTGTGTCGTGCATGTCGATGGTGCTGCCGTGAAGTCCTGCACTATGCTCGCGATGAGCGCCGATGGCGCGAGCGTCACGACCATCGAGGGGCTCGCCAACGGCTCGACACTCCATCCGATGCAGGAAGCCTTCCGCGAGCATCACGGGTTGCAATGCGGCTTCTGCACGCCGGGCATGATCATGACCGCGGTCGATATCGTGAACCGCAAGGGCAGCAATCTCGACGAGCACACCATCCGCGACGAGCTCGAAGGAAATATCTGCCGCTGCACCGGCTACCACAACATCGTGAAAGCGGTGGGCGCGGGCGCAAAAGCCATGGCCGGCGGCGGCAAGACCGCACAGGCCGCAGAATAAAAACAGAATTCTGGAGGACGTCATGAGCGCGACAGGCATTGGCGCAGCAGTACGCCGCAAGGAAGACCAACGCTTCATTACCGGCACGGGCAATTACACGAGCGACATCACCCGCCCCGGCGAGGTCCGGGCCTATTTCGTGCGCTCGCCGCATGCACACGCGACCATCGACAAGATCGATGTCAGCGCAGCGAAAGACATGCCGGGCGTCGTCGATATTCTCACCGGCGCGGACCTTGCGGGGGACAAGATCGGCGGCCTGATCTGTGGCTGGGCGATCACCTCGAAGGACGGCACGCCGATGAAGATGGGCGCGCATCCGGCGATTGCCGCGGACAAGGTTCGCTGCGTCGGCGATGCGGTTGCTGTCGTGCTTGCCGAAACGCTGCGGCAGGCGCGGGATGCGGCTGAAGCCGTGGAAGTCGATTACGGCGTGTTGCCCGCAGTGGTCGATCCGGCGAAGGCGACCGCGAGCGGCGCGCCGCAGATCCACGATGTCGCGCCGAACAATCTCATTTACGACTGGCATCTCGGCGACAAGGCCGCGACCGAGGCGGCATTCGCCGCCGCCAAGCACGTCACCAAGCTCGACATCATCAACAATCGCCTCGTGCCGAATGCGATGGAGCCGCGCGCGGCCATTGCCGAATACGATCAGGGCAACGACGCGCTGACGCTCTGGAATACGAGCCAGAACCCGCATGTCGCGCGTCTCGTGATTTCCGCCTTCGTCGGCATGGCTCCGGAGCACAAGCTGCGCGTGATCGCGCCGGATGTCGGCGGCGGCTTCGGCTCGAAGATCTTCATCTATCCCGAAGAAGTGGTGGCGCTCTGGGCCGCGCGCCGCGTGAAGCGGCCGGTGAAGTGGGTTTCGGATCGTTCGGAAGCGTTCCTCACCGACGCCCATGGCCGCGATCATGTAACGAAAGCCGAGCTTGCGCTCGACGCGAACAACAAGATCACCGCGCTTCGCGTGCACACCATCGCGAATATCGGCGCCTATATGTCGACCTTCTCGTCGTCGGTGCCGACTTATCTCTACGCGACGCTGCTCTCCGGGCAATACGCGATCCCCGCGATCTATGCCGAGGTCGATGCGGTCTATACCAATACCGCGCCGGTCGACGCCTATCGCGGTGCCGGCCGCCCGGAGGCGACCTTCGTGGTCGAGCGTCTGGTGGAAGTCGCCGCGCGTGAACTGGGGCTGGATCCGGCCGAGCTTCGCCGCAAGAATTTCGTGACCTCGTTCCCGCATGTGACGCCGGTCATCATGACCTATGACGCCGGCGACTACGACGCGTCGCTGACGAAAGCGATGGACATGATCGACTACAAGAACTTCGGCAAGCGCAAGGCGGAGTCGGAGAAGAACGGCAAGCTCCGCGGTATCGGCTTCTCGACCTATATCGAGGCCTGCGGTATCGCGCCAAGCCAAGCGGTCGGTTCGCTCGGTGCCGGCGTCGGCTTGTGGGAGTCGGCGGAAGTCCGCGTGAACCCGACCGGCTCGGTGGAAATCCTCACCGGTTCGCATAGCCACGGGCAGGGACACGAGACCACTTTCGCGCAGCTTGTGTCCGACCGGCTCGGCGTGCCGATCGACACGGTGAGCATCGTGCATGGCGACACCGACAAGGTGCAGTTCGGCATGGGCACTTATGGCTCGCGTTCTGGTGCTGTCGGCATGTCGGCGATCTCGAAAGCGCTCGACAAGATCGAGGACAAGGCCAGGAAGGTCGCGGGCTACATGATGGAAGCCGCCGCCGACGACATCGAGTTCAAGGACGGCAAGTTCACCGTCAAGGGTACCGACAAAACGGTGGGCTGGGGCGACGTCACGCTGAACGCTTACATCGCGCACAAGTTCACCGGCGGCCAGCTCGAGCCGGGCCTGAAGGAAGGCGCGTTCTACGACCCGACCAACTTCACCTTCCCGGCGGGCTGCCATATCGCGGAAGTCGAGATCGATCCCGAAACCGGCAAGACCACGATTGCAAACTGGGTCGCGGTCGACGACTTCGGCAACATCATCAATCCGATGATCGTCGAAGGGCAGGTGCATGGCGGCATCGCGCAGGGCGTCGGTCAGGCGCTGCTCGAAGGCGCGCATTACAACGCCGACGGCCAGCTCGTGACCGGCTCGTTCATGGACTACGCCATGCCGCGCGCGGCGGACCTGCCGTCCTTCAAGGTCGACACCACGGTGACGCCGTGCCCGTCGAACCCGCTCGGCATCAAGGGCTGCGGCGAGGCGGGCGCGATTGCGTCTCCCGCGGCGCTCATCAATGCGATCACCAATGCCGTCGGGCACGAAAACGTGCCGATGCCGGCAACGCCGAGTACGGTCTGGAAGGCCGCGCAAGGCGCCACCATGAAAAAAGCCGCGGAATAAGGGAGCGCTCGCCATGTATGCATTCAGATACGAAAAGCCGTCGAGCGTTGCCGATGCCGCGGCGATCTTGGGCAAGTCCGATGACGCCAAACTTCTCGCCGGCGGCCAGACGCTCTTGCCGGCGATGAAGCTGAGACTCGCGGGCCCGGCGACGATCATCGATCTCTCCAAGGTGCCCGGGCTCTCGGGCATCAAACGCGAGGGCAATGATCTCGTGATCGGCGCGATGACGAAGCATGTCGAGGTGCTGACTTCGGCCGAAGTGCAGAAGTCGATCCCGGCGCTTGCGCATCTCGTCTCGGTGCTCGGCGATCCGGCGGTGAGGAACCGCGGCACCATCGGCGGTTCGCTCGCGAATAACGACCCTTCCGCCGATTACCCGGCGGCACTGCTCGCGCTGAACGGCACCGTGCATACCAACAAGCGCAAGATCGGCGCGGACGACTTCTTCAAGGGCCTGTTCGAGACCGCACTTGCGGGCGACGAGATCATCGAGCGGGTCAGCTTCCCGGTGCCGGAAAAGGCGGGCTACGAGAAATTCCGCAACCCGGCCTCGCGTTTTGCGCTGGTCGGCGTCTTCGTCGCCAAGACCAAGGACGGCGTTCGCGTCGCCGTTACCGGCGCGGGGGAAAGCGGCGTTTTCCGCGTGAAGGAAATGGAAGCGGCGCTCGCCAAGGACTGGTCCGCCAAGGCCATCGAAGGCGTGAAGGTTTCGCCAAACGGGATCATCGCCGACCTTCACGGCACCGCCGAATACCGCGCGCATCTCGCCAGTGTGCTCGCGCGCCGTGCGGTCGCGGCGGCGGGGTAGGAGCACGCTAAATTCTAGGCGCAAATCTTCGTCATGCCCGGCCTTGTGCCGGGCATCCACGCCTTACAACAGCTCGTCGTACAGATCGCGCCATTCTCTGTTGCGTTCATTTATAAGTCGCGCCTTCCAAGCCCGCGGCCATCGCTTCATATTCTTTTCGTGCTATATCGCGAGCAACATCGATGCATGTTCTTCGAAATGAACGAGTCGCTTTAATCCGTAACGCTTGGAAAATCCCTGGACCACTCCCGATCGATGTTCGTGAATACGTCGAATTAGATCGTTGGTCACGCCGACATAAAGCGTACCGTTCGGTCGGTTCGTTAAAATGTATGTCCATGCCATCTGGACAGTCTGCAAGGCGTGGATGGCCGGGACAAGCCCGGCCATGACGAATACCGAAGTGATAGCCCCGAGTGACTGGAAGTGATAATGTCCAATCGTTCAGCATTGCGTTGTATAGATGCCCACGCTCCCCAACTCCATCGACGAAACCATCACGTTGCTTTCGAGCGGCAGCTATGTTGCCGACCGCGCGCTGGCGACTGTGGTGTTCCTGTCGCTGCGCATGGGGCGGCCGCTGTTTCTCGAAGGCGAGGCGGGGGTCGGCAAAACGGAAGTCGCGAAAGTGCTGGCGGGCGCGCTCGGCCGCAAGCTCGTGCGGTTGCAATGCTACGAGGGGCTCGATTCCGCTTCCGCACTTTACGAATGGAATCACGCCGCACAGATGATCGCGATTCGTGTGGCCGAGGCCGAAGGTGCCGCGAACCGCGAAAAGCTGACCGATGACGTGTTCTCGGAGCGCTACCTGATCCGCCGTCCGCTCCTTGAAGCGCTGACGCCGGACCCGGCCGGTGCGCCGGTGTTGCTCATCGACGAACTCGACCGCGCCGACGAGGCCTTCGAGGCGTTCCTGCTCGAAGTGCTTGCGGACTTTCAGGTGACGATCCCCGAATTCGGCACCATCAAGGCCGAGACGCCGCCGATCGTGATCGTGACCTCGAACCGCACGCGCGAAATCCACGACGCTCTGAAGCGACGCTGCCTCTATCACTGGATCGACTATCCGGCGCTTTCGCGCGAGCTTGCGATCGTGCGCGCGAAGGTGCCGCGCGCCTCCGAGCGGCTCACCGAAGAAGTGGTCGCCTTCGTGCAGCAGCTTCGCAAGGAAGATCTCTTCAAGTCGCCGGGCACTGCCGAGACGCTCGACTGGGCGTCCGCGCTCGTCGAACTCGATGCAACCGCGCTCGATCCCGCGCTGATCGGCGATACGCTCGGTGTCGTGCTGAAGTATCAGGACGATGTCGAGCGCTTCAATGCCGCAAAAATCGATGCGGCGCTCTCCGCTTCGCGCGTGGCGTTGCAGGCGGCGGGATGAGCAAGCCCGCGGAAGGGATGCTCTTTCAAAGGCTGATTGCTTTCGCGCGGCTGTTGCGCCGCGCAGGGATTCCGCTGGGGCCGGGCTCGGTGATCGATGCCTTCGAGGCTGTACTGATTTCCGGCATCGGCACACGGCGGGATTTCTTCTGGACGCTGCATGCGGTGCTGATCAAGTGCCACGAGCATTTCCCGATCTATTACGAAGCCTTCTATCGCTTCTGGCAGCGCGGGCAGGTGGAGCGCGTGCTTGCGGAGATGCTCCCCGTGACCCGCACCGATGGCGTGAAGACGCGTGTCGCGCAGCGCCGCGTCGAGGAGGCGCTTGGCCTGCAGAAGCGCGCGGCCAGGCCGCCCAAGCAACAGGAAACGATCTTCGACATGCGCGGCACGATCTCGGATACCGAAATTCTGCGGCGGAAGGATTTCGCGCAGATGTCGGTCGCGGAAGTGGAAGAGGCGCGGCGGCTGATTTCGGCCATGCGGATACCGGACGACGCGGTGACGACGCGGCGCTTCAAGGCGTCGTCGCGCGGGCGCATCGATCTCGCGCGCACGCTGCGAGCGTCGGTCCGTTCGGGTGGCGACCTGATCGAACTGCGCTTCAAGGCGCCGCGCGAGAAGAAGCCGCCGGTCGTGGCGCTGGTCGATATCTCCGGCTCGATGAGCGACTATTCGCGGCCGCTCCTGCAATTCTTCCACATGCTGACGATGAAGCGGCGCAACGTCTCGACGTTCCTGTTCGGCACGCGGCTCACGAATGTCACGCGCGCGCTGAAAACCAAGGATCCCGACGATGCGCTGGCGTTGTGCTCGGCCGGCGTTGCGGACTGGTCTGGCGGTACGCGCATCGCTTCGGCGCTGGAGGAGTTCAACAAGCGCTGGTCGCGCCGCGTGCTCGGGCAGGGTGCCACCGTGCTCCTCGTCACCGATGGACTGGAACGCGACGGCGGCGGTGAACTCAAGCGCGAGATCGACCGGCTGCATCGTTCCTCGCGCCGGCTGATCTGGCTGAACCCGCTTTTGCGCTTCGAAGGCTTCGAGGCGAAGGCTGCAGGGATTCGCGCGATCCTGCCGCATGTCGACGAGCTTCGTCCGGTGCACGATCTTTCGAGTCTCTCGTCGCTTTGCGATGCCCTTACGGAAATGCGGACTTCCCGCGCGCACGATCCCAAGCATTGGCGAGGGGCAGCCTGATCGGGAATGATTGCAGCAGAAAGGCCGAGGCGTCAGCTTCGGCAAATGTGCAGGTGGCAACATGCAGCAGTCCGAAGACCTCGTAATTTTCCGCGATAGCGCACGGCGCTTTTTCGAGCGCGAATGCGTGCCGCATGTCGAGCGCTGGGAGCGTGACGGCATCGTCGATCGCGAAATATGGAACAAGGCGGGGGCTGCGGGCCTGCTCTGCGCGATGATCCCGGACAGTTACGGTGGCGCGGGCGGGACCTTCGCGCACGAGAAAATCCTGATCGAGGAAATGATCCGCGCCGGCGTCACGGGCTGGGGCAACGCCGTGCATAGTGGCATCGTCGCGCCTTATCTCCTGCATTACGGCTCGGAGGAGCAGAAGCAGAAGTGGCTGCCGAAGCTCGCCTCCGGCGAACTCGTCGCCGCGATTGCGATGACCGAGCCCGGCACCGGCTCCGATCTGCAGGCGGTGCGGACCACCGCAAAGCTCGACGGCAATCAATATATCATCAACGGGCAGAAGACCTTCATTACCAACGGCCAGCACGCCGGGCTGGTCTGCGTTGTCGCCAAGACCGATCCGAAAGAAGGCGCGAAAGGCGTTTCGCTCATCATGGTCGAGGTGGATCAGGTGGAGGGCTATCGCCGCGGCCGCAATCTCGAAAAAGTCGGCCAGCACGCGCAGGATACCTCCGAACTCTTTTTCGACGATGTGCGCGTGCCGACCGCGAATTTGCTCGGCGACCGCGAGGGCCTCGGCTTCGTCCAGCTGATGCAGCAGCTCCCGCAGGAGCGGCTCGTGATCGCGATCCAGGCGGTTGCCGCAATGGAGCGGGCAGTCGAAATGACAGTCGCCTACACGAAAGATCGCAAGGCATTCGGCAGGCGGCTGCTCGACTTCCAGAACACGCGCTTCAAGCTCGCCGAGTGCAAGACCGAGGCAACGGTGGCGCGCAGCTTCGTCGAGCATTGCACCGAGCTCCTGCTTGCCGGCAAGCTCGACGTGCAGACCGCCGCCATGGCGAAGTGGTGGGCGACGCAGAAGCAGTGCGAAGTCGCCGACGAATGCCTGCAACTGTTCGGCGGTTACGGCTACATGAAGGAGTATCCGATCTCGCGGATCTGGACCGATTCCCGCGTGCAGAAGATTTACGGCGGAACCAACGAGATCATGAAGGAATTGATCGGTCGCTCGCTTTGAGGCACAAGCTCGCGTCATGAATCTTGAATCTTCGCACATCACGCGCTGGTGGTGGGTCCGCCATGCGCCGGTACCCGACACCGTCAATATCTATGGCCAGAACGATGTCGATTCCGACACCAGCGACCGCAACGTGTTCGAGGCGCTGGCGCGCGAGTTGCCGCGCGGCGCGGCCTGGTACACGAGCAACCTGAAGCGCACCCATCAGACCGCTGAAGCGATCGTCGAGGCGATGATCGAGCGCGATCCGGCAAGTGCCGGCCGCAAGCCGGTCAGCGAATTTGCCGAGCAGCATCTGGGCGAATGGCAGGGGCTCAATCGCATGGAGTTCTTTGCCTCCCGCGCGCATCTTTCGCATCCGTTCTGGTTCGGTCCCGCGGCTGAGCGGGCGCCGGGCGGAGAGAGTTTCGACGACCTCTACGCTCGGGTGACGCCGGCGATCGAACGGCTGACGTTGCAGCATTCGGGCAGCGATATCGTGGCGGTCACGCATGGCGGCACCATCAAGGCGGCGATCGGCCACGCGCTGAAACTTTCGACCGACGCGGCGCTGTCATTTGCGATCGACAATTGCTCGATCACGCGGCTCGATCAGCTTGGATCCGGCGAAGGCGCGCTTTGGCGGGTGGTTTCGATCAACCACCGGCCCTGGACCGGCATGGAAGTGATCCGCGCGGCTGCAGTGATGGCGTAATCCTTGCGCCGGCGCAGGGCTTTCGTTGTCGCAGTGCCGGGACCAAAGCGACCTTTTCGCGTTATTCATGGGAATCCCTCCAACCTGCTGAGAGACCCATGGAAATTTTGACGATCTGCGGAAGCCTGCGCAAAGGCTCCTTCAACAAGGCGGTTGTGCGTTTGCTTCCTTCGCTGGCCCCGGCGGCGATGCGCTTCTCGGAGGCTCCATCCTTCGCGACTTTTCCGCTCTATAATGCCGACGACCAGAACGCGAACGGCTTCCCGGCGGATGTGGTTGCGCTTGGTGACGCGATCCGAAAAGCGGATGGCGTGATTGTCGTGTCACCGGAGTATAATTACTCGGTGCCGGGAGCGCTGAAAAACGCGCTCGACTGGGTGTCGCGACTGAAAGAGCAGCCCTTTGCCGGCAAGCCGGTGGCGTTGATGTCTGCATCCGGAGGTCCGCTCGGCGGCGCACGCATGCAGTATCACATGCGGCAGATCATGGTGTTTCTGAACGCGCAGGTATTCAATACGCCGGAAATTTTCGTCGCTACGGCGCAGAACAAGATCAACGACAAGGGCGAAGTGACCGACGAAACGACGAAGGATTTCATCGGCAAGCAGCTTGCCGCGTTCGAGAAGTTCGTCGCAAAGAACGGCTAGGAGCGCTCAGCGCTTGGCTGCGACCGAAAGGTCGTGAAACTTCCGGGTGCCTTCGTAGGTCGAGGCGGCCG
>JAEZFA010000021.1 GCA_023417665.1 Pseudomonadota bacterium
AAAGATAGCTGCCGACGCCGTGTCCGGTGCCGTGATCGAAATCGAGCCCCGCTTCCCACAGCGCGCGGCGCGCGAAGGGATCGAGTTGGGAGCCGTTGGTGCCTTCGGGGAATACCGCGCGGGCGACGGCAATGTGGCCCTTCAACACCAGCGTGAAGCGCTCGCGCATTTCCTGCGAAGGCTCGCCGATCGCGATGGTGCGGGTCACGTCCGTGGTGCCGTCTTCGTATTGCGCGCCGCTGTCGACGAGAAAAAGTTCGCCGGGTTGCAGTTTGCGGTTGGTGGCCTCGGTGACGCGGTAATGCACGATCGCGCCGTTCGGGCCTGCGCCGGAGATGGTGGGGAAGGAAATGTCTTTCAACGCACCGGTCTCGCGGCGGAAGGTTTCCAGTGCGGCAACCGCGTCGATCTCGGTGATCGTGCCGCCGGGTGTCTCGCGGTGGAGCCATGCGAGGTAGCGCGAGAGTGCTGCGCCGTCGCGCAGATGTGCTGCGCGCGTGCCGGCAATTTCGGTTTCGTTCTTGACGGCTTTCAGGTTCGTGACCGGGTCTGCGCCTTTCGAGAGACTGCCGCCTGCGGCCTTCACGATCTCGGCCAGTTTTGCGGGTGCTGTTGCGGAGTCTAGCCGGACACTTTTCCCGCGCGACGCCTCGTGCAGCTCGACCTCAAGTTCGCGCGGCTCGCGGACGTCGGCAAGTTTTGCGAGCGCATCGCGTACTTCGTTCGAGAGCTTGCGGCCGTCGATGAAAAGCTGTGGCTCGCCTTCGCGCGGCACGATCGCCCATGACAGCGGCAACGGCGTATGCGCGACGTCGCCGCCGCGAATGTTGAAGGTCCATGCGACGGAAGCCGGATCGGAGAGTACCGCGACGCCGACTTTCTCCTTGGCCAGCACTTCGCGGATGCGCGCGATCTTCTTCGCCGCTTCTTCTCCGGAATATTTCATGCCGTGGAGAACGGCGGGCGTCAGCGGCCGGGCGGGGCGGTCGCGCCACACGGCATCGACCGGATTTTCCTTAACAGTGACGAGCCTGCCGCCGGCCTCTTTCGTTGCCTTTTCCAGCCGCTCGACGCCGTCGGCAGTCGTGCGCCATGCGTCGTAGCCGAGCGTGGCTCCGGTCGGCAGGTTGTCGGCGAGCCATTTGCTTGCGGGCTGCTCGACCATGTGCTCGATCGAAAAGAGACTGGCGTCGATCTGGTCCTTCGCCTGCAACGTGTAGCGGCCATCGGTGAAGAGTGCCGCCTTCTCCGGCAGCACGACGACGATCGCCGCGGAGCCTGTGAAGCCCGTGAGCCAGGCCACGCGCTCCTCCGATGGCGGCACATATTCGTTCTGGTGCTCGTCGGCGCGGGAAAAGATGAAAGCGTCGAGCCCCTGACGCTTCATTTCTGCGCGCAGGGCCGCGAGCCGTGCTGCGGATTGCGTTCTATCGCTGTCGTCGGAAAAGGTCTGGAGTTTTGCTTCGAACATGCGGGCGACTTTAGGTCGGCAGCGGCAGCGTCACAACGTTGCCTTGGTGCTATGGTGGAGCACTGGCGGGGCGGAAACAGGATGATTGGAAAATGATGCCAAGACTTGCGTTCGCACCCATGGCGCTGCTGTTGCTTGCGGCCCCCGCATTTGCCGATCCGGCGCCGCCCGCCAATTCCATGGCGCTGTCGCAGATCATCGCCAAGGTCGAGAAGCAGGCCGACTTCGCCCATATCAAGGACATCGAGTGGGACGACGGCTACTACGAAGTCGAGTACCGCACCAAGGATGGCGGCAGCCGTGAAGTGAAGCTCGATCCGCGCACCGGCGAACCGCGCGGCAATTAGACCTCCGGCCCTTGTTTTGATGGCGCTGCCCTCGCCAAAATGGCAGGGCGGTGCCATTTTGTTCTCAGAATCACCAAAAACCCGAAAGTCCCGTGGCCGACCCGCAGATCAAACCCTTTCCGTTCGACGACTTTCCGGCACCGCCGCGGGCCACGGCGCCCGCCCGGTCTGCGCCCTATCTTGCGGGCCTCAATCCGGAACAACTCGAAGCCGTCCAGTCGCTCGACGGACCGGTGCTGGTGCTGGCGGGAGCGGGAACCGGCAAGACCCGGGTACTGACCACCCGGATCGCGCATCTGCTTGCGACCGGCCGGGCTCGGCCCTCGAACATTCTTTCGGTGACCTTCACGAACAAGGCGGCGCGCGAGATGAAAGAGCGCGTCGGCCACATGGTCGGCGATATCGTCGAAGGCATGCCGTGGATGGGCACGTTCCATTCGATCGGCGCGAAGATCCTGCGGCGCCATGCGGAGCTCGTGAACCTCAATCCGAACTTCACGATCCTCGATACCGACGACCAGATCCGGCTGATCAAGCAGCTTCTGCAGGCCGATAACATCGACGAGAAGCGCTGGCCGGCGCGGCTTTTCGCCGGCTATCTCGACGGCTGGAAAAATCGCGGGCTCGGGCCCGATCAGGTGCCGGCGGGCGAGGCCATGTCTTTTGCGAACGGCAAGGGCAAGGAGCTTTACGTTCAGTACCAGCAGCGGCTGAAGGTGCTGAACGCGGTCGATTTCGGTGATCTGCTTTTGGAAAACCTGCGCCTGTTCCAGAACAATGATGAAGTTCTGAAGCAATATCAGCAGCGCTTCCGCTACATGCTGGTGGACGAGTATCAGGACACGAACGTCGCACAGTATCTCTGGCTGCGCCTGCTCGCGCAGGGCACGCGCAACATCTGCTGTGTCGGCGACGACGACCAGTCGATCTATGGCTGGCGCGGCGCGGATGTCGATAACATCCTGCGCTTCGAGCAGGATTTTCCCGGCGCCAAGGTGATCCGGTTAGAGCGCAATTATCGCTCGACCGCGAACATTCTCGCCGCCGCCTCGCACCTGATTGCGAAGAACAAGAGCCGCCTCGGCAAGACGCTGCGCACCGAGGACGAGCCGGGCGAGAAGATCAAGATTACCGATAGCTGGGACTCCGGCGAGGAGGCGCGCCAGATCGGCGAGGAAATCGAGCAACTGCAGCGTCAGCAGCACCGGCTCTCCGATATCGCGATCCTTGTGCGCGCGTCGTTCCAGATGCGCGAGCTTGAAGAACGCTTCATCACGCTCGGCCTGCCGTATCGCGTGATCGGCGGCCCGCGCTTCTACGAGCGGCAGGAAATCCGCGACGCGCTCGCCTATTTCCGCGTGATCGTTTCGCCCGCCGACGGGCTTGCTTTCGAGCGCATCGTCAACGTGCCGAAACGCGGTCTTGGCGATACCACCATGCAGATGCTGCACGATTACGCGCGCCAGCATGAAGTGCCCTTGCTCGAAGCCGCGCGGGTGATTTCCTCGACCGACGAGTTGAAACCGAAGCCGCGCGGCTCGCTGCGCGATTTGATTGCGCAGTTCGACCGCTGGCGGAAAGAGCTGGAAACGACATCCCATACCGAGCTGGCGCGCATCGTGCTCGACGAGTCCGGCTACACGGAAATGTGGAAGAACGACAAGTCGGCGCAGGCCGCGGGCCGTCTCGAAAACCTGAAAGAACTCGTGCGCTCGATGGAGCAGTTCGAGAACATGCAGGGCTTTCTCGAACACGTCTCCTTGGTCATGGACACCATCGAAGGCGGCGACGTGGATGCGGTCAACCTGATGACGCTCCACTCCGCGAAGGGGCTCGAGTTCGACACCGTGGTCCTGCCGGGCTGGGAAGAAGGGATTCATCCGCACCAGCGCTCGCTCGACGAAAGCGGGCTTTCGGGGCTGGAGGAGGAGCGTCGCCTTGCGCATGTCGGCCTCACGCGGGCGAAACAGCGCGCCTATATTTCCTATGCGTCGCGGCGGCTGACGCACGGCATGTGGAATTCCAACCTGCGAAGCCGCTTCCTGGACGAACTGCCGGACGAACACGTCGAGACGGTCGATGGCGGCGGTAGCTATGCCGCGCAGATCCAGAGCCGGTTCGATCGCGCCGAGCCGTTCACGTCAGGCTATTCGACGCCGGGCTGGCAACGGGCGCAACAGCGCCGCGGCGGGTTTTCCGATCAGAAGCGCGGCTACAATCGCGGACCGACGACCATCGACGGCGAGATTCTCGCGCGATCCAGCGGCCCGTCGGCCGATTTCGACATCGGCGACCGCGTTTTTCACGACAAGTTCGGCTATGGCGAGATCATGGAAGTCGAAGGCACGAAGGTGATCGTGGAGTTCGATAAGGCCGGCGAGAAAAAGCTGGTCGCCTCGTTTCTCAAGAAGGCCTGAGCTTGACCGATTTTTCCGAAAGTCATGTCGCGCGGGTTCGCACGACCGAGGCGAATGCGAAGCGTCTCGCCGACCATCTGCTCGAGCGGTTTTTCGAGGGCGAGGGCGCCGTCGGCGCATTCGAGGCGGCGGACGGCTCCTGGTATGCCGAAGCACATTTTCCCGAGCTGCCTGAAAAGCGCGTGATTGAGGCAGCGGTCCATGAACTGCTTGCGGGCGCGGCAGTCGAATACGAGACGCTGGCTGCGAAAGACTGGATTGCGGCCAGCCTCGAAGGATTGAAGATCGTTCGCGCCGGACGCTTTGCCGTTCACGGTTCGCATGATCGCGACAAGATCAAAGCAAACGAAATCGGCATCGAGATCGAGGCGGCGCTCGCCTTCGGCACCGGCCATCATGGCACCACGCTCGGCTGCCTGCGCGCGCTGACCCGTTTTGCACTGACGCAGAAGCCGCGGCGCATCCTCGATGTCGGCACCGGCACGGCCGTGCTTGCGATTGCCGCCGCGCGTGTTTTTCAGGCGCCGGTGATTGCCACCGAAATTGACCGTGCATCCGTGGCGGTTGCAAACGAGAACGTGCGCGCGAACCGCGCCGGGCCGTTCGTCGGCGTGCTTCATACCGGATCGCTCAGCGCGCCGGCGATTGCGCAATACGCGCCCTATGACCTTATCTTTGCGAATATCCTGTTGCCGGTGCTGAAGCAGCTCTCGCGGCCGATCGCTTCGCTCGCGGCACCCAGTGCAACGGTCATTCTGTCGGGCCTCTTGCCAAGTCAGGCGCTGGCGGCGCTGGCGCGCTATCGCGCGCTCGGGTTTCAGCTCACGGATCGCGAAACCATCGAGAACTGGACCACGCTCACGCTGCGCGCGCCCTAGCGCAAAAGATCATGCGCCGGATCCAGACGAAGCAAAAACGCCCCGGTTTTCACCGGGGCGTTTGAATTTCGGCCTGTCCCGCGCTTAGCGCTGGAACGGCAGGTTCTTGTAGTGCTCGACCGTTTCGGCCGGCAGGTAACTCAGGTGCATGCGGATTTCGCGCTCGACCTGGCGCATGCGCGCCTCGACGATGCGGTCCCAGGCACGCGACCAGAAGCTCTTACCGGCTTTGGCCGACGCAGCGGCAGCGGGAGCAAACTTGGTGGAATAGGTTACTGCGGTCATGGGAATTCTCCTTCTTCCGCTTTCAGCAACCGGGGCACCGCCCGGCCGGTCTTACATCCTTATTGCGATGCAATATATGATTGTTGCGCCGCATATAGAATAGGTAAGTATGCATGACCGATCTGACCGGCCTGCATGATCGCGGTAAGGATTGATTAACCAGCGGGCGAAACGCCGCCCGGAGAGGCAGCTTTAGCTGCGTTTGGCCATGCCGATCTTGCGGCCGATGCCGTCCGGGGCAGGAAGTGCGGCGTGAGCGGCCTTCATGGCTGCGAGGCGGTCGAGCACGTCGTCGGGCAGCGCCACCACCTTTTTCGAGGTCATGTTGACGTGGAGCGCCATCTGCTCGGAGGTCGCCGACATCCAGCCTTCATGGGCGTGATAGAGCTCGGCGAAGAAGTGGATCCGCTTCTCGTCGTAGTCGATCAGTCGGATCGTGGTGCGAACGGTTTCGCCCGCCGTCAGCTCCCGCAGGTAGCGGACATGCGCCTCGGCGGTGAAGAAGGAATGCCCGCGTTCCTTGACATATTCGGGCCCCAGGCCGACCAGCGCGAAAGCCTCGTCGACGGAGCGGTCGATCAGGACATTGTAATAAGCCATGTTCAGATGGCCGTTATAGTCGATCCAGCCAGCCTCCACCGTCATCGGGGAGGACACGAAGGGCGCGAAAAATACCGGCTCGAAGTCGAGGCGTTGCAACATCCCTGTCTTGCCGAATCTTATCTTTGTTATGCCTGCAATCATGCATTGTAAGGCCAGCAACGGCAATGGTTTGGCATGTTTTGGGCGATTCTTTGGACTCTGCGGCGCGCGCATGACTGACGCGGAGCAACCGGCTTTGCTACAATTCTCCGCAATCGGAGGACGCCAATGAAGAACGCCGCAGTCACGCGGGCCGAACCCGCCGCGGTCGAAAACGCCATCGCCGCGCTGCACGCCAAGCTCGGCAACAAGGTCGTGACCTCGATGGAGGTCCGCCGCCAGCATGCCAACACCACGACCTGGCTGCCGAACGAGGCTGCCGATGCGGTGGTTTTCGCGGCTTCCACCGAGGACGTGCAGGACGCGGTGAAAATCGCGGCCCGCTTCAAGGTGCCGCTCATCGCCTTCGGCACCGGCACCTCGCTGGAAGGCCATGTTAATGCGCCGCTCGGCGGCATCTGCATCGACGTCTCCCAGATGAACGAGGTGCTTGCGGTTCACGCCGAGGACCTCGACTGCGTGATCCAGCCGGGCGTCACCCGCAAGAAACTCAACGAATATCTGCGCGATCAGGGACTGTTCTTCCCGATCGACCCGGGTGCCGACGCGTCGCTCGGCGGCATGGCCGCGACCCGCGCCTCCGGCACCAACGCCGTGCGTTACGGCACCATGAAGGACAACGTGCTCGCGCTGAAAGCCGTGCTGCCGAGCGGCGAAGTGATCCGCACCGCCTCGCGCGCGAAGAAGTCGTCGGCGGGCTACGACCTGACCCGGCTCTTCGTCGGCTCGGAAGGCACGCTCGGCATCATCACCGAACTGACGCTCAAGCTCTCCGCGATTCCCGAAGCGATCTCGTCGGCGGTCTGCCCGTTCAAATCGGTCGAGGGCGCCTGTCAGGCGACCATTGCGACCATTCAGTCCGGCATTCCGGTCGCGCGCATCGAGTTCATCGACGCCATGGCGATCCGCGCCACCAACAATTACTCGAAGCTCAATCTCGCGGAGGCGCCGACGCTGTTTCTCGAATTTCACGGCTCGGAAGCCGGCGTGAAGGAACAGACCGAGCGGTTCGGCGAAATCGCTGCCGAATTCGGCGGCGGCCCGCTGCAATGGACCACGCAGGCGGAGGAACGCACCAAGCTCTGGCAGGCGCGGCACGACGCCTACTTCGCGATGATGTCGCTGCGTCCCGGCGCCAAGGCGCTTGCGACCGACATCTGCGTGCCGATCTCGAAGCTCGCCGATGCGGTGCTGGAAACGGAACAGGATCTGCAGGACATGAAACTGCTCGGGCCGATCGTCGGCCATGTCGGGGACGGAAATTTCCATGTCAGTCTGGTGATCGACATGGACGATCCGGACGAACTCGCCCGGGTGCGCGTTTTTCTGGAACGGCTGACCGAGCGGGCGCACCGCATGGAGGGAACCTGCACCGGGGAACACGGCGTCGGGCAGGGCAAGATGAAATATCTCGAAGCCGAGCACGGCGTGGCGGCCATGGAAATGATGCGCTCGCTCAAGCGCGCACTCGACCCGGACAACATCATGAATCCGGGCAAGATCGTCGCGGTTTGAAAAATCCGCTTGCGGGATTGCCGCGCAACCGGAACCTTAGGGCCTACGGGCTGAACGCCTGCAGGAGCTCCTGATTTGCAGACCACGTTGCTTGGATTGGCGCTTGCGCTGATTGCCGCGATTCTCGCGGCTTTCGCCGCACCGCTGTTCATCGACTGGAACGGCTTCCGGCCGCAACTCGAGGCGCAGGCAAGCGCGCTGGCCGGTTCGCGCGTCACCATCTCCGGCAATATCGATCTGACGCTGCTGCCTACTCCGGCTTTCGTCCTGCGAAATGTCTCGGTCGGCGATGCCGACAGCGGCACCGGCATGCGCGCGAGCGAGGTGCGCGGCTCGCTCTCGCTGACGGCGTTGCTCTCCGGTCGCTTTGAAGCGGACGAATTCATCATCTCTCGTCCTGCAATCCGGATTGCCATTCAGAAGGACGGACGGCTGTTGCTGCCGGAGGGAGCCGCCGCTGGCCAGGAAATTTCGGTCGGCGGTTTCGTGCTGGAGGCGGGCTCGCTCACGATCGAAGACCGGCGCACGAATACGCTGCTGCTTGCCGACGATTTCTCCGCGCGCGGCGAACTGCTTTCGCGCGAAGGGCCGTTCAAGCTCGAGGGCGGGTTCCGGCTGAACGGCATGCGCTGGATTCTGCGCGCCTCGTCGGGGCGCTTCGGCGAAGATCACGCCGGCAAGGTTCGGCTCACGCTCGACCGCCCGGCGGATGCGCGCTTCTTCGAAGCGGAAGGAACGCTCTCGCTTGCGAATGCGGCGCTGCATTTCGAAGGCAAGGTCCTTGCGTCCCGAAAGGGCGGGCGCATGCATTGGCAGGTTACCGCCGATGCTGCGGGCGATATTGCGGGAATCGACGTCAGTAACCTCGAACTTGCACTCGGCGAAGGCGAATTGCCGATCACCCTTTCGGGCAAGGCGAGGCTGGTGCCACGCGCGAACGGCTCGCTCGAACTGTCGCTGACGAGCAAGCGCATCGACCTCGATCTCGGCGATCAGAAGGCCGGTGCAACCGGCGCGTCGCATGTCCTGCCCTGGCTCGCCCGGGCGCGGGACGCGCTCGCGGACTTCCCGCTGCCGGTCCGTGCTTCGCTTGCCGCGGACGGCGTGCTCGCCGGCGGCCAGTTGTTGCGCGACGTGCGGGCGCAGTTTCGCACGCAGGACGGGGTTTTTGCGATCGAGCGCGTCGAAGCGCGTTTGCCGGGCCGGAGTTTCGCGAGCATCGCGGCGAAAGACGACGGCAAACGGGTGTCGGGACCGCTCAGTTTCGAAAGCGAAGAGCCGGAGCTTCTTGCGCGCTGGCTGCTCGGTGCCGAGCTTGCCGGGAAGCTCAAGCTTCCCGCTGCGCTGCGCCTGAAAGCGACCTTCGTTTCGCAGGGCGAGGAAATCCTGCTCGAGAAGCTCCAGTCACAATTCGAGCAGACCCGCATCGGCGGCCGGCTCCTGATCCAGCCGGGACGCGATCGCAAAGGCTATGTGTTGCAGGCAGATCTCGAAGCCGAAGGCATGGACTTCGATACGCTGCTGCCCGCCGCCAGGAGCACGTTCGATGCGGCCGGCGACCTGAAGTTCAGCCTCAATCTCTATGCGAAAGATTCCCGGCTGCTGGAGAAGCCGCTCAAGATCGCGAGCATGGCGCTCGAACATTTCGATAACGGCTTGCTGATCAAGAACCTGACGCTGGATGATCTCGACGGCGTGTCGCTCACCGCAAAGCAGCTTGCGGCATCCTCGCATCGCTATGAATTTTCGGCCGAAGCCGTGCGGACCAGCGGGCTCGTTACCGTGCTGCGGTATTTTTCGGAAAGTGCCGACTTTGCGCGTTTTGCCGCGCGCTATGCCGAGAACCGGCTGCCGATCAGGATCGGCGGAACGCTTGCAGCGTTTGAAAATGGCTGGCGCTTGCGCGCAAAGACCGGGGAAGCGGAGATTGCACTCGATCTCGGTGAGGCGCGTGAAACCCGCCGTGCCGTTGACGCGACGCTGCGCCTGCCGCAAAGCGAGCTTACGGCCAAGGGCGAGTTCCGCTTCGGCGCGGAGCGGTTCGAGCCGGTGCTTGCGCTGAATTTCAGGTCTCCGGATCTGCGCAAGTCATTTGCGCCGGCCGAGCGTGCGGCGAGCGACGCGCTGCCGTTCAGCGCCACCGCGAATCTCACGCGCGACGGCGACAAGCTCGTTTTCGACAAGCTTGCTTTCGATCTCGCCGGCACGCGCGGCACCGGCCGTGTCGCAATTCCGGTGGGACAGGCGACGCCCTACGAAGGGAACCTCGCGGTGGCGCGGGCTGATGCGCGCACACTGCTGGCGCTCGCACTTGGACGAGCGGAGCAGCCCGGCACCGGGCTCGGCATTCCCGGGCTTTCGGATTATCCGGGCGTTCTGCAACTGGAGATCGGTTCACTTGCGCTTGCGCAGGGGCTCGCAATCGAGAAGGCGGGACTGGTGTTGCGCGCCACGCGCTCGGATGTCGTATTCGAGAAGTTCGGTGGCGAGCTCGCCGGCGGCAAGCTTACAGGCACGCTGCGCGTTTCCGGCATCGCGCCGCGGGTCGCCGAGCTGCGGCTCGATCTTGCCGACGCGTCGATCCAGCGGCTTCTTTCCGCGAAGACGTTGCGGGGCACGCTGCGGGCGAACATCACCGCGAGCGCCAGCGGCGAAACCGAGCAGCGGCTGATCGAAAGTCTTTCCGGGCAGGGCGCGCTCGGCGTTTCTGCGCTGGAAATCGACCAGACCGATGCCACGTCGGTTGCCGCGGTGTTCGCGGCCATGAAGGATGCGCCGGATGAGGCGAAGGTCGAGCAGGCCCTGCGCACCGCGCTTGCGCGCGGCCCCCGGAAAGTGTAGAAGCTCGAG
>JAEZFA010000070.1 GCA_023417665.1 Pseudomonadota bacterium
CGCTGCAGGCATGAACGCCCGGCGCGAGAAAACGGAATCAAGGAAATGTTTGGCAAAAAAATCGACGTCGACCCCGTACTGATCCGCAATCTCGCGGACATGCTCAATGAAACGGGGCTGACCGAAATCGAAGTGCAGTCGGGCTCGCAGCGCGTGCGCGTTTCGCGCGGCGCTACCGCCGTCGCCGCGGCACCGGCCCCTGCGCCTGTCGCGGCGTCGCACGCACCGGCGATCGCGGCCGAAGCGAGCGAAGTGAACTTCTCCAATCATCCGGGTGCGGTCACCTCACCCATGGTCGGCACCGCCTACAAGGCGCCCGAGCCCGGCGCGCGCCCCTTCGTCGATGTCGGCGACAGCGTGAAGGTCGGCCAGACCCTGCTCATCGTCGAAGCGATGAAGACCATGAACGCCATTCCCGCGACCAAGGCCGGCAAGGTCACGCATATCCTGTTCGATGACGGCCAGCCGGTCGAATTCGGCCAGCCGCTGGTCGTGGTCGAATAGGCGAATCCAATGTTCGACAAGGTCCTGATTGCGAACCGCGGCGAGATTGCGCTGCGCGTACTGCGCGCCTGCAAGGAGCTCGGTATCGCCACCGTCGCGGTGCATTCCACCGCCGACGCCGACGCGATGCATGTGAAGCTTGCGGATGAAAGCGTCTGCATCGGTCCGCCGCCCGCGCGCGACAGCTACCTCAACATTCCGTCGCTGCTCGCGGCCTGCGAGATCACCGGCGCGGATGCCGTGCATCCGGGCTACGGATTCCTGTCCGAGAACGCCCGCTTCGCGGAAATCCTGCAGGAGCACGGCGTCGGCTTCATCGGTCCGAAGCCCGAGCACATCCGCATCATGGGCGACAAGATCGAAGCCAAGCGCACCGCAAAGCGCCTCGGCATTCCGGTCGTGCCCGGCTCCGAGGGCGGCGTGACTTCCGACGAAGAGGCGATGCGGGTCGGCAAGGAAATCGGCTTTCCGCTGCTGGTCAAGGCCGCGGCCGGCGGCGGCGGACGCGGCATGAAGGTGGCGCGGGACGCGGAATCGCTTGCCGAAGCGCTTGCCTCCGCGCGATCGGAAGCGAAAGCCGCCTTCGGCGACGACGCGGTCTATCTCGAGCGCTATCTCGAAAAGCCGCGGCACATCGAAATCCAGATTTTCGGCGACGGCAAAGGCAACGCGATCCATCTCGGCGAGCGCGACTGCTCGCTGCAGCGCCGCCACCAGAAGGTGTTCGAGGAATCGCCCTCGCCTGCGCTCAATTACGAGATGCGCATGCAGATCGGCGAGGTCTGCGCCAAGGCCATGCGCGAGTTGAAATATTCCGGCGCCGGCACCATCGAATTCCTCTACGAGAACGGCGAGTTCTTCTTCATCGAGATGAACACCCGCATTCAGGTCGAGCATCCGGTGACCGAGATGATTACCGGGATCGATCTGGTCAGCGAGCAGATCCGCATCGCGTCCGGCGCGTCGCTCTCGATCAGGCAGGAAGACGTGCAGTTCAATGGCCACGCCATCGAATGCCGCGTGAATGCTGAAGACCCGCTGACCTTCACGCCCTCGCCCGGCACCATCACCTATTATTTTGCGCCCGGCGGCCTCGGCGTGCGCGTGGATTCTGCGGTCTATGGCGGCTACCGCATCCCGCCGACCTACGACTCGCTGATCGGCAAGCTGATCGTCCACGGCAAGACGCGCAACGAATGCATGATGCGGCTCAAGCGTGCGCTCGACGAATTCGTGGTGGACGGCGTGAAGACCACGCTGCCCTTGTTCCGCACGCTGGTTCGCAACGCCGACATCCAGAACGGCGAATACGACATTCACTGGCTGGAGCGGTTTCTCGCGGAGAAGACCTAGAACAAACCGTTGAACTTCACCGAGAACGTGAAGACCGCGAGCAGCGCAAGCAGGATAAAATTGATTACCGCCTGAAGGCCGGTAAGGAAGTTCGGCACGCGCAGGCCGAACATCATCAATGCGAACGAAATGACGACGATTGCTTCGAACGCGAACAGTGCAAGCATCGGTGTTTCGTTATAGCGGATTGCGGCGTCCAGGTGCCGTGCCGACGCGAGCATTATGCCAATCGCAACGGCGGCGTTGATTGCGGCGACGACGGTGTATTGCCGGCGCATCCAGCCAAAGCCTACGATGCCGATTAGCAGGGCGAGCGCCCCGGCGATCATGGCTGGCTCTTCCAGGCTTTCCATCAACGGTATCGCGCCCTTTCCCGTACCGCGCTAGACTATAGCCGATGACCCGCCACGATGAACATCGCGTCGAGATCACGCCGGACGTGCTGATCAAAGCCTATTCGGTCGGCATTTTCCCGATGGCCGAAAGCGCGGACGATCCTTCCCTGTTCTGGGTCGAACCGGAGCAACGCGGGATTCTTCCGCTCGACGGGATGCGCGTTTCGCGCAGGCTTGCCCGCACGATCCGCTCCAACAAGTTCGAAGTGCATGTCGACCGCGATTTCGACGCGGTGATTGATGCCTGTGCGGCACCCGCCGCGGGCCGCGATTCCACATGGATCAACAAGCGCATCCGCCGGCTCTATCGCGCCCTGTTCGACCGCCGGCAGTGCCACACCGTCGAAGCCTGGCGCGACGGCCGGCTGGTCGGCGGCTTATACGGCGTGAAGATCGGCGCCGCGTTCTTCGGCGAGAGCATGTTTCACTTCGAGCGCGATGCATCCAAGGTCGCGCTCGTGCATCTGGTGGCGCGCCTCAAGGCGGGCGGCTTCAAACTGCTCGACGCGCAGTTCATCACCGATCATCTCGAAAGCATGGGCGCGGTCGAAGTTTCTCGGGTCGAGTATCAAAACATGCTCGCGAAGGCGATCGCGTCCGACGCGCAGTTTTACTGCTGGCCTTCGGACGGCGTGATCGACGGCGGCGTGGTTTTGCAGTCGATCAGCCAGATATCGTAGATCGGGTGCTCGACGGCATTCAGTCCGGGCGAGCTCGCAAACATCCAGCCGGTGAAGATGCGGCGGATTTCCGCCTTCAGCGTGATCTCGTCCACCTCGACAAAAGCCGTGGTGTTCTGCGTCTCGGTCGCGGGCCGCGTGTAGCAGGCGCGCGGCGTCACCTGCAGCGCGCCGAACTGCACGGTTTCGTTCAGCGCGACGTCGAACATGATGATGCGGCCGGAGATCTTGTCGAGGCCCGAGAAACTCGCAGTCGGGTTCGCGATGCGCGCATCCTCCGGCGTCTGCGTCATGGTTTCAGGCGTCGCGTTCTGGGGCGCTTGCTTCTGCTGCTGCTGAGTCTGCGGCGACTGCTGCTTGGCCTTGGGTTTCGCCTTCGGCGCGGCCGGCGACGGATCGGGCAGCGGCTGTTGCTGCGGCTGCTGACGAGGTTGCGGAGGCGGCAAAGGTGCTTGCTGCGGCGGTGGCGGCAACGGTGCCTGCTGCACGTCCGCCGGCGGACGCGGCGGCTGAAACTGTCCGAAGGCGCTGCCCGCAGCAAGTGCCGCAGTCACGACGGCAGCAGCAGTCAAACGGTGAAAATTTCGGATCATCTAGAAAATTACCGCCGCCGCCCGCGGAAGAATCTGTCGCTGCCGCCCATGAATTTGAGCCCGGTCGTTAACACGGAGATTGAGGCGGCGAAAGGGCCGCAACCGCGAGCGCCGTCCCCGCGCGCCGGCGCGATTCTTCGCGGCACCGTTATGTGATTCTCCGGCCGGCGATGAAGCGCGGACGTCGCACACGATCCATGCGCCTTGTACGCCGAGGCTGCCTGCGTGCGCCGATCTTCGCGCATCGGCAGACGCGAGCAACGAAGCCCGGCGCCTGTGGCGGTTTATCGCCCCGCCCCGCATGTGCCGAGT
>JAEZFA010000123.1 GCA_023417665.1 Pseudomonadota bacterium
ACCCTATACCGGCCGCGTCATCAAGGTGCTGGAGAAAGCCCGCCAGCAATTGCTCGGCATCTATCGCAAGGTTTCGCAGGGCGGCGGCCGCCTCGTTCCGGTCGACAAGAAATCGCTCGGCCGCGAAATCGCAATTCCCGCGGGGCTGGAGAACGACGCCGAAGACGGCGATCTCGTCACCGCCGATCCGTTGCCGCAACGCGCCTTCGGCCTTGCCACCGCAAAGGTCCGCGAGCGTCTCGGCTCGGTCAAATCCGAAAAGGCGGTGAGCCTGATCGCGATTCACGCCCACGGCATTCCGAACCAGTTTCCGGCTGCCGCGATTGCCGAAGCCGAACGCGCAAAGCCCGCCACGAGCGAGGGGCGCGAAGACTGGCGCGCGCTTGCCCTGATCACCATCGACCCCGCGGACGCCAAGGATCACGACGACGCGGTACATGCCGCGGAGGACGACAACCCGGAGAACCGCGGCGGCTTTGTGCTTACCGTCGCCATCGCGGACGTCGCGCATTATGTGACGCCGGATTCCGCGCTTGATCGCGGAGCGGTCTTTCGCGGCAATTCCGTGTACTTCCCCGACCGCGTCGTTCCGATGCTGCCCGAACGCATCTCGAACGACCTGTGCTCGCTGCGTCCGGAAGAAGACCGCCCCGCCCTCGCCGTTCGCATGATCGTCGATGCCAACGGGCGCAAGAAGCGCCACTCCTTCCATCGCGTGCTGATGCGCTCGCACGCGAAGCTCTCCTATCAGCAGGCGCAGGCTGCGATCGACGGCAAGCCCGATGACACGACGCAACCGCTTCTGCGCGACGTGCTGAAACCGCTATGGGCCGCCTATCATGCGCTTGCGAAAGCCCGCGACTCCCGTGAGCCGCTGGCGCTCGACATCCCCGAACGCAAGCTGGTCCTGAACGCCGACGGCACGCTCAATCGCGTGACCACGCCGCAACGCCTCGACGCCCACCGGCTGATCGAGGAGTTCATGATCCTGGCAAACGTGGCGGCGGCGGAAACGGCGGAAGCCAAACGCACGCCGATCATCTACCGCGTGCATGACGGTCCTTCGATGGAGAAGGCGGCGGCACTGCGCGACTTTCTCCAGACCATCGGCATCTCGCTGCCGAAATCGGACACGCTGCGTCCCGCATTGTTCAACAGCGTGCTTCGCCGCGTGAAGGATACCGAATACGAGCGGCTGGTGAACGAGGTTGTGCTGCGCTCTCAGGCGCAGGCGGAATACTCGGCGAACAACTACGGCCATTTCGGATTGACGCTGCGCCGCTACGCGCATTTCACCTCCCCGATCCGGCGTTACGCCGATCTGATCGTGCACCGCTCGCTGATCCGCGCGCTCAATCTGGGCGACGACGGCCTGCCGAACGGCACGACGCCAGAAAGCCTCGAAGAGATCGCAGCGCGCATTTCCGCCGCCGAGCGCCGCGCCATGGCGGCCGAACGCGAAACCGTCGATCGGCTGATCGCCCATTACATGGCCGACCGGGTCGGCGCGCATTTCCGCGGCGTGGTCGCGGGCGTTACCCGGGCGGGCCTCTTCGTGAAGCTCGACGAAATCGGCGCCGACGGCTTCGTGCCGGCCCGCACCATCGGCAACGAGTTCTTTGCCTATCACGAGGCCCTGCAGGCACTGGTCGGCGACCGCTCGGGCGAAGCCTACCGGCTCGGCGACATTGTCGAGGTGAAACTTGTGGAAGCGGTTCCGGTCGCCGGCGCGCTGCGCTTCGAACTGCTTTCCGAAGGCCGTTACGACCTGAAAACCACCCGCAAAACCCGCAGCCCGCAAGGCGCACGCGGCAGACATGCGCCGGCGGAGCGGCAAAACGCCTCGAAGCATGGCAAACAAGACGTGCCCGGATCAAATAGAATGCCGAAAAAGGGCGGCAAACGCGGCCCCCGCAGCGGCAAAGGAAAAGGCAAACGGCGATGAACGAGACAGGCACGCAGCGCAATCTCGGCCAGGCGGTAAAGCGCGGTTTTCTCGGCCGCTGCCCGAATTGCGGTGAAGGAAAGCTGTTCGGAAAATTTCTCAAGGTGACCGACGAATGCCCGGTCTGCCACGAAGCGCTGCGCCATCACCGTGCCGACGATGCGCCGGCCTATCTCGTCATCCTGATCGTCGGCCACATCATCGTGCCGCTCGCGCTCCTGGTCGAGAAACTCTACCAGCCGCCGCACTGGCTCGCCTTCTCGATCTGGCTGCCGCTGACGCTGATCCTCTCGCTCGTGCTGCTGCAGCCGATCAAGGGCGCGATCGTCGGCTGGCAGTGGTCGCAACGCATGCACGGCTTCGACCCGAACCATGTCGACGAAATCGAACTGATGAAAGACGCGCGATGAACAAGCCCGATCGCGGGGAGCGCTGGAATCCGCCGGAGGCCGTCAAGCTTGGGCCGAATACCGGCCGCTCGATGCAGCCGAAAGATTCGGCGACACTGATCCTCGTCGATCGCTCGGGCAAGAAACCGCGCGTGCTGCTCGGCAAGCGCAACGACAATCAGGCTTTCATGCCCGGGAAATATGTGTTTCCGGGCGGGCGGCTGGATGCCGCCGACCGGCAGATAAAGCCGCTCGATGAACTCGGCGAAGTCTGCATGCGGCGGCTCGGCATGAACGTGGTCAAGTGGACCCCGAGCCGGGCACGCGCGCTTGCGCTCGCCGCCATTCGCGAAACCGCCGAGGAAACCGGATTGCTTATCGGCCGCAAGGCGACCGATCCGGTCGCCTCGAAAGCGGAAGCATGGTCGCCTTTCGTCAGCAAACAGATCAGGCCGTCGCTTTCCGGCCTCACCTTCGTCGCCCGCGCGATTACGCCGCCCAAGCGGGCGCGCCGGTTCGACTCGCGCTTCTTTCTGGCGAGCCGCGAAAGTGTCGGCGACGAGATCGAGGGCATCGTCGGCCCCGATACCGAACTGGTCGCGCTGCACTGGCTCAGCTTCGATGACGCGCTGGAAGCCGATCTGCCCAACATCACCAAGGTCGTGATCCGGGAGGTCGCCGATCGCCTGAATTCCGGCGAAATGGGGCGTCCCGCCTCGTTTTTCTGCTTCCGCAGCGGGCAATTCTGGCGCGGCGAGCTGGACTAGCCCTTTTCCTTGACTTACCGGCGGCGGCCGCTAGGTTGCCGCCAAATTCGGGCCCAAGAAAGCTTCTGGGGTCCCCCTACTTTCAGGACATTCGCGATGGCCAAGGCTGTAACCCTCAAGATCAAGCTCGTCTCGACGGCCGACACCGGCTTTTATTATGTGACGAAGAAGAACTCGCGCACCATGACCGAGAAGATGGTCAAGAAGAAGTACGACCCGGTCGCGCGCAAGCACGTCGAGTTCAAGGAAGCCAAGATCAAGTAGTTCGGGCTTTCCGGCCGGACAGAAAAGAAGGCGCCCTTTCGGGCGCCTTTTTCAGTTTCTGGTGCCGTTTGCAGAATTAGGTGGCCGGCAGACAAAGAAAGAGGAGGCCTCTCATCTCAAGCCTGCCGGCCGAACCCCACGGACCCAGGAGATGCGGCGGACCTGAGCATTCCGTAGGGTTAGCTGATCGTTAAAACGTGGTCTGAACCTAGCGTGCCCCCCGCCAAAGGCAACGGGAATTCAAAGGCTTGGGCACCGAATCGCGCGGTTGGCTTAAAGGATAACCTTACCGGGGAACCGCGTTAAGTATGGCAATCCTTGCGGACGCTCAGGCAGCGTCGGCGACGACCCGGTTCCGCCCGTCCCGCTTGGCGCGGTAGAGCGCCTCATCCGCCCGTTTCATGATCATGGCGGCGGCATCTTCGGGGGTCGAGCGGGCAGCAATGCCGATGGAAATCGTGACCTCGATCTGCCGCTGCCCGCGCTGGATCGTAAAGGGATCGCCCGCCACCCGCCGGCGGATCCGCTCGGCGACCATGGTGGCGACGCCAATATCGGTGTCGGGCATGACCACCACGAACTCCTCCCCGCCATAGCGGCAGGCAAGGTCAAATCCCCGGATACACGCCCGCAACCGGTCGGAGAAATCGCGCAGCACGTCGTCGCCGGCGTCATGTCCCCAGGTGTCGTTGATCGCCTTGAAGTAATCGATGTCGAGCAACAGCACCGAGAGTGATTTGCCGCGCGCGGCCGAACGATCGACCAGCGTGCCGACATGGCTTTCCATGTATCGGCGATTGTAAAGCCCGGTAAGCCCGTCGGTGACGGCAAGCTCCATCGACGTTTGCACGCTGTCGCGCAGCCGTTCGGTGTAGCGCTTGCGCTTGATCTGGCTCCGCACCCGCGCAACCAGCTCGTTCTTGTCGATCGGGCGGACGATATAGTCGTTGGCCCCGAGATCGATCCCGCGCAACAGGCGCGCCTGATCGCCCGGTTCGGTGGTCAGCAGGATCGGCAGATGCGGCGTGCGGTCGAGCGAGCGCACCTGACCGCAAAGCCGCAAGGCGTCGAATTCCTGCAGATCGAGGCTGAGCAGCAATAAGTCGTATTGCCCTTCGGCAAGCCGGAACAAAGCTTCCTGCGGGTTGCTTTCGATATCGACTGCATGCTGCCGGGCCAACGCATCGTGAATTCGCTCGCTCGAAGATGCGCGGTCATCGACCAGAAGGATTCGGCCGCCCTCTCCCGTTTCGCTCGCGGTATCGGCAACGGCCGGCGTAACGCCAATTTCGTGGGACGTGACGGCGCGCATGCGCAGCTCGTCAATCACCATCTTGAGCCGCGACAGCGAGCGGACGCGGGTGATCAGCGCAAGATCGTTTACGGGCTTGGTCAGGAAATCATCCGCACCGGCTTCCAGCCCGCGCACGCGATCGGACGGCTGGTCAAGCGCCGTCACCATCACGATAGGAATATGCAGCGTCGCCGGCGAACTCTTGAGGCGGCGGGCGGTTTCGAACCCGTCCATGCCCGGCATCATCACGTCAAGCAGGATGATGTCGCAAAGACCACGCTCGGCAATGTCGATTGCTTCGGCACCGCTGGTCGCGCTCACGACCTCGAAATACTCGGCGGACAGCCGCACTTCGAGCAGCTTCAGGTTAGCGCGAACATCGTCAACGATGAGGACACGGGCACTCATTCCGGCTTATTCCTTCGCGAAATGGCGCACGGTC
This sequence comes from Pseudomonadota bacterium, assembly GCA_023417665.1. GTDB lineage: Bacteria > Pseudomonadota > Alphaproteobacteria > Rhizobiales > Xanthobacteraceae. The sequence goes on from JAEZFA010000123.1 coordinate 5,102, forward strand.
TCGAGAAACTTCGAAACGGAAATCGGCTTTGAAAGATAGGCTTCGCAACCACCTTCGCGGATACGTTCCTCGTCGCCTTTCATCGCGAAAGCAGTGACCGCGACGACCGGGATCGAGCGAAGCTCGTCGTCCTCTTTCAGCCACTTCGTGACCTCAAGGCCCGACACTTCGGGAAGCTGAATGTCCATGATGATGAGGTCAGGCTTATGCTTGCGCGCAAGATCCAGCGCCTCGATCCCGTTCCGGGTCTCGATGGTCTGGTAGCCGTGCGCTTCCAGTAGATCGTGGAAGAGCTTCATATTGAGCTCGTTGTCCTCCACGATCAGGACAGTCTTGGCCATCCCGTCACTTCCCCGTCCACGCGACCGGCCTCCTGGCCTGCCGCAAAATCTTCAGGTCCCCGAATCGCCAGCAACGCTCGATGATCACCGAAAGCGCCTGCAAACTCGATGAATGTCTTCCGGCGTGCGAAAAGGTCAGGCTTTCCGGGCCGTTCGACAAGACGATGCTTCTTTAGGCATCCTCCCGGCAGGGTAAAATACAATCGTTACGGAAGTGAAAATGGCGCTAGGACGCGGGAAATCGTCGTTAACAAAGCAGCAGGCCGAGATGATCGGGATTGCGGGCCTGAGCTATCTCGCCGCCGACCCGGAACGGATTGGCCGCTTCCTGGCGATCACGGGGCTGGGGCCGGCAAGCGTGCGCTCGGCCGCTCGCGACCCCTCATTCCTGCCCTCGCTTCTCGACTATCTGCTCGCCAACGAAACCGAACTGGTCGCCTTTGCGGGGGAAATGAACCTCGATCCGGCCAAGGTGCAGGCTGCCCGTGACGTGCTGTCGCCGCCGGTCGTGTTCTAGCGCTTGCGCGGCGGCGCCTTGCAGGGCTTCACCGGCAGCAGTTCGACGCTCTGGAGCTTACCCTTCAACGCGAAGTTTCCGTAGTTCAGACGCAGCGCGCTCGATACGCCGTTTTCGTAGAGGTCAAACGCCAGCGTATAGGCCGGGACGCGATCGGCTTTGCCCGCTTCGAAATAGCTCGTGACGACCGGATAGCGCTTCAGGCCTTTGAGCGCCCGCGACAGGGGCTGCTCGGTATCGGCCGGCGTCACCGCCGCGCCGATTACGGTAAGGGTCTCGTAAATCTTCCGGCCGTCCGGCGAGCCGTCGTAGATATTCGCGCTCAGAAGCTTCTCGCCGCGCTCGGCGGCGGCAAGCATCGCACGGGTATGTTCGGTCGGAAGATAAATTCTGCCCGGCAACACGAAGCTTGCCGCTTTCGGCTTGCTTACGCGGACGGCAAGCGCGTTGTTCTTCTGCTTGACGACCGTGCCTGAAACGTCTTCGCGGATCTGCCGGTTGACGAAGTTCTGCGTCTTGAAACGGTAGTTCGTGGAGGCGGCGTTCTCCCAGCTTTCGCTGCGCAGATCGCTGACGGTGACCTGCCCCTCGCCCGTGTCCAGCGAAGTGACCTGACGAAGCAAGATCGTGTAGCCCTCGCAAAGACTGCCGGTCAGTTGAAACGCAATCCGGCCGCGCGCCTTGTCGACCTGCGTTCCGGGACGCTCGGGGTCAAGTACGAGATCATAGATCGCCCGGTGCGCGGTCAGCGTGGCCGCGGAAACGGGAACCACCGCTCCGGCGAGCAACACGACGGCAATGACGCTGGCGCGACGAAACATTCCATTCTCCGGCTGGCTGCTTGCACCTGACAGGTGGTTCCGCCAAGACTATGGCGAAGCGCGAGAGGGAGCCCATGGCTAGCGAAATCGAACTGCGATTGCAAAAGCTCGGCATCGACCTGCCGCAACCCGCCGCCCCGGTCGCCAATTATGTCGGCGCCGTTGTCTCGGGTAACCTTCTGGTCGTTTCCGGACAGCTTCCGATCGGCCCGCAAGGCCTCTCGATAAAGGGCAAGCTCGGCGCGGAAATCACGGAGGCTCAAGGCAAGGAAGCCGCCCGCCTATGCGCCATCAACATTCTCGCGCAGGCAAGGGCCGCGCTCGGCGACCTCACCCGCATCCGCCGTTGCGTACGTCTGGGCGGCTTCGTGAATGCGGTTCCTGACTATCAGGCCATTCCGCAGGTGATCAACGGCGCCTCGGATCTGATGGTCGAGGTGCTGGGAGATGCCGGCCGTCACGCACGCTATGCCATCGGCGTCGCGCAACTGCCGCTCGATGCGCCGGTCGAAGTCGAGGCCCTGTTCGAGATTGCCGGATGACACTGGACTGGCTCACGGCCCGGCCGGTCGCCCATCGCGGCCTGCACGGAAATGGCGTGATTGAAAACTCCCTCTCCGCAGCAGCTGCTGCGATCGCAGCGAACTACGCGATCGAGGTCGATCTGCAATTGAGCGCCGATGGCGAGGTCATGGTGTTTCATGACGAGACGCTTGACCGGCTGACTGCAGAGAAAGGAGAGCTTGCGGCGCGCACTGCCGCGCAGCTGCAAGGAATAGCGCTAAACCATTCAAATGACACGATCCCTCGTCTGTCCGATTTGCTAGCGCTGGTCGGCGGCAAGGTCCCGCTCATTCTGGAGTTGAAAAGCTCCTGGAACGGCGACATGACGCTCGCCAAAAAAGTCGCGGACATGCTGGCGGCCTATCACGGGCCGGTTGCCGTCATGTCGTTTGATCCCGATCTGATCGCCGCATTGAAAAAGCACGCGCCGGGTTTGCCGCGTGGCATCGTCGCCGAGCGGCGCTATCTGCACCCGCACTGGAAATTTCTGACGCCCTGGCGGAAACAATACCTGGGGCTGCTGCTCCATTTGCTGCGCACGAAGCCGCACTTCATCGCCTATGCGCAGTTTGATCTTCCCGCAATCGCACCACTCACGGCGCGAAAGGTTTTCGGCATGCCGCTCCTCACTTGGACTGTCCGGGTGGAGCGCGAACGCGAGAAGGCCGCCAAATGGGCCGACCAGATCATTTTCGAGCACCTCAGGCCGTAACCGGAAGTAGTGGTTCGAGAAGGCAGGATGCGAACGACAAGCCGCATGATTGGCTGCCCTTGAGCCGCCGCAAGGATCGGCCAGAATGGCCGTAATGACCCAATCCCCTACATTTCAGGTTCGCGTGCTGCCCGCGATCAAAGAGATCGAGGCAAGCGAATGGGATGCCTGCGCCAGAACACTGGCGGCCCTCGCTGAATCAAATTCCGAAGCACCGGAATCGATTTCTGAAGCCCTTGAATCAACACTTGAAGAGACTTCACAAGACCCAGATAACCCGTTCATTCAACACGCTTTTCTGGCCTCGCTCGAAACCTCCGGATCGGTCGGCCGAGGCACCGGCTGGCTCCCCCAACATCTTGTGGTCGAAGATCAGGACGGGAAGATTCTCGCGGCCGCCCCCTGCTATCTGAAGGCCCATAGCCAGGGGGAATACGTCTTCGATCATGGCTGGGCCGACGCCTATGAGCGCGCCGGCGGAAGCTATTATCCCAAGCTACAGGTCGCGGTCCCCTTCACGCCGGTTACCGGCCCGCGCCTGCTGGTAAAGCGGGGCCCGCATGCGGAGGCCGCACGCAATGCGCTGGTCGCCGGCATGGTCGAACTCTGCAAGATGCGCAACGCGTCGTCGGTCCATGTCACTTTCACACCAAAGCGCGAATGGAGCTTTCTGACCGGCGCCGGTATGCTTGCGCGAACCGACCGGCAGTTTCACTGGCACAACCGCGCCTACAAGACATTCGATGATTTTCTGGCAGCGCTCTCGTCCAACAAGCGCAAGACGATCCGCCGCGAGCGCCGCGAAGCGCAAGCCAGCGGCATCGAGATCGTGAAACTGACCGGGCGCGATCTGACGGAGCCGGTTTGGGACGCATTCTTCGCGTTCTACATGGATACCGGCTCCCGAAAATGGGGCAGCCCGTACTTGACACGTGAGTTCTTTTCCGATGTCAGCGCCGCCATGTCGGACCGCATTCTTTTGATCATGGCGAAGCGCAACGGCGACTACATTGCCGGCGCGTTGAATTTTCTCGGACGCGATACGATTTACGGACGCAACTGGGGTGCCGTCGAACATCACCCCTTCCTGCATTTTGAGGTCTGCTACTATCAGGCAATCGAATACGCGATCGAACACGGCCTCAAATCCGTGGAGGCCGGCGCGCAGGGCGAACACAAGCTGCTACGCGGCTATGTGCCGGTGCCGACCTATTCGGCGCATTACATCGCGCATGCCGGCCTGCGCCGTGCGATCAGCGACTATCTCCAGCGCGAGCGCGCATATGTCGAAGCCGAAAGCGAGCATTTGGCGGAAGCCACACCCTACAAGCGCGCGGCAACTTGACTGCCTGAACTGGCACTGCAAACTGGCCCAAAATAACGGGATGCGCATACCGCGCGAACATCATGACTGAATACGACAACAACAATATCTTCGCGAAAATTCTGCGCGGCGAACTGCCTGCCCATAAGGTCTACGAGGACGAACACACACTCGCATTTCTCGACATCATGCCCCGCGCGCCGGGGCATACGCTCGTCATACCGAAACAGCCGGCACGCAACCTCCTCGATATCGCGCCGGATTCGCTGGCGCATGTAATCAAGACGGCAAAGAAAATCGCGATCGCGAGCAAGCAAGCCTTTAACGCCGACGGCATTACGCTGCAGCAATTCAACGAAACCGCCGGCGGCCAGGTGGTATTCCACCTGCACGTTCACATCATTCCGCGGCACAAGGACGTCCCGATGAAGCCCGCCGCCAGTGCAATGGAGAAACCGGAAGTGCTGGCGGAGCACGCGAAGCTCTTGAGAGACGCCCTCGACTAGCGAAACAGCACTGCGCCGCCGACGATCACGATTTCCGCCGCGAGAACACCTGCGAGCACCGATCGCCGGAACAGGAAGTACCCGGCGACGCCGACAGCAATAGTGGAAAGCCGTATCCACAACGGCACGCCAGCAAGATCGCCGGTCGGTGCAAGCACGAGCCGCGCGATAACGCCCGCCAGCAGCGAGGTCGCAACCGCGCGCACGAAAACCAGCATCTCGCTGTCTTCGTCGATCCGCCGCGAGAACAACACTGCCGCAAAGCGAAAAACATCCGTAGGCAAAAAGCCCGCGAGGATCACGAGCAGATAGGCATAGAGCATCGGATCGTTGAGGTTCATGCCCTCGCCCTCCGGAAACGCCGGATAGCGTAAGCGGCTCCACCCCCGATCAGGCCGATCCACAACAGATCAAGCTGGCCGCCGTATTGCGCGAATAGCGGCGAAAGCATCAATCCGAAGCTGAGCGCGAGCCAGTCGGTGAGATCGCGCGAATTCCGTATCAGCTGCAACAGGAAGGAAATCGGCGTGAGGAAGATCAGCCCGTTCGCTAGCGCC
>JAEZFA010000201.1 GCA_023417665.1 Pseudomonadota bacterium
TGGGCTAAGAAGATTATCGCTAAATATCCGGCCGGCCGCCAGGCCTCCGCGGTGATCCCGCTGCTCTGGCGCGCACAGAAGCAGGCCGGCGGCTGGCTTCCCGAGGTTGCGATCCGCCACGTCGCCGACAGGCTCGGCATGGCGCATATCCGTGTGCTCGAGGTCGCGACCTTCTACACGATGTTCAATCTGGAGCCGGTCGGAAAGCATTTCATTCAGGTCTGCGGCACGACGCCCTGCGCGCTGCGCGGCGCGGAAGGCCTGATCAAGGTCTGCAAGAAGCGGATCGGCGAACAGCGCGACGTGACGGCGGATGGCAATTTCTCCTGGCTCGAAGTCGAGTGCCTGGGTGCTTGCGTGAATGCTCCAATGGTGCAGATCAACGACGACTATTACGAAGACCTGACGCCGGAGCTTCTTGAGAAGCTGATGGACGATCTCGCCGCGGGTAAGCCGGTGAAGGTCGGACCGCAGATCGAGCGTCAATATTCCGCGCCGGTCGGCGGGCCGACGACGCTCATGGGCGAGAACGGCGCTTCGCGCGGGCCGAGTGCCGATCCGGCGCTGACGGACAACAATGCGAAGCGGCCGGGCGCGGCTGCAAACTTCCGCGACGCTGCTACACCCAAGGCGCCGGCGCGCGACGAGTCGGGCAAGGAAACCAAGTGATGCTCGCCGACAAGGATCGCATCTTCCAGAATCTCTACGGGCTGCATGACTGGGGCCTCAAGGGCGCGATGCAGCGCGGCGCCTGGGACGGCACCAAGGACCTCATCACCAAGGGCCGCGACTGGATCATCAACGAGATGAAAGCCTCGGGCCTGCGCGGGCGCGGCGGCGCGGGTTTCCCGACCGGCCTCAAGTGGTCCTTCATGCCGAAGGAATCGACCGACGGCCGTCCGAGCTATCTCGTGGTCAATGCCGACGAGTCCGAACCCGGCACCTGCAAGGATCGCGAGATCATGCGGCACGATCCGCATCTTCTCATCGAAGGCTGCCTGATCGCCGGTTTCGCGATGAACGCGCATGCCGGCTACATCTATGTGCGCGGTGAATATATCCACGAGCGCGAGCGTCTCGATGCCGCGATCGATCAGGCCTACGAGGCCGGGCTGCTCGGCAAGAACAACAAATGCGGCTGGGACTTCGACCTCTACGTCCATCACGGCGCCGGTGCCTATATCTGCGGCGAGGAAACCGCGCTCCTTGAAAGCCTCGAGGGCAAGAAGGGCATGCCGCGGCTGAAGCCGCCGTTCCCGGCGAACATGGGCCTCTATGGTTGCCCGACCACGGTGAACAACGTCGAGTCGATCGCGGTCGCGCCGGACATCCTGCGCCGGGGTGCTGCGTGGTTCTCCGGCTTCGGCCGTCCGAACAACGCGGGCACGAAACTCTTCTGCATTTCCGGGCATGTGAATACGCCGTGCAATGTCGAAGAGGCGATGAGCATTCCGTTCCGCGAACTGATCGACAAGCATTGCGGCGGCATTCGCGGCGGCTGGGACAACCTGCTCGCGGTGATCCCGGGCGGCTCGTCGGTGCCGGTGGTGCCGGCGGCGCAGATCATCGACACGCCGATGGATTTCGATGCGCTGAAAGAATTGCGCTCCGGCCTCGGCACGGCGGCTGTCATCGTCATGGACAAGTCGACCGACATCGTGCGGGCGATCGCGCGCATCTCCTATTTCTACAAGCACGAGAGCTGCGGCCAGTGCACGCCGTGCCGCGAGGGCACCGGCTGGATGTGGCGCGTGCTGAACCGCATGGCCGAGGGCCGCGCGCAGAAGAAGGAAATCGATCTCCTGCTCGATGTCGCGGGACAGGTCGAAGGCCACACCATCTGCGCGCTTGGCGATGCCGCGGCATGGCCGGTGCAGGGACTGATCCGCCACTTCCGGCATGAAATCGAAAAGCGCATCGACGACTATGCGGCGAACCCGCATGGCGACTCCGTGCTGCAGGCGGCGGAGTAGGCGCGATGGCAAAACTCATCGTCGACGGAAAAGAGATCGAAGTACCGGCCGAGTACACGCTGTTGCAGGCGTGCGAGGCGGCGGGTGCGGAGATTCCGCGCTTCTGCTTCCACGAGCGTCTTTCGATCGCGGGGAACTGCCGCATGTGCCTCGTCGAACTGAAGGGTTCGCCGAAGCCGGTCGCCTCCTGTGCATGGGCCGTGCGCGACTGCCGTCCGGGGCCGAACGGCGAACCGCCCGTCGTCAACACCAAGACGGCGATGGTGAAGAAGGCGCGCGAAGGCGTGATGGAATTCCTGCTGATCAACCATCCGCTGGATTGCCCGATCTGCGATCAGGGCGGCGAGTGCGACCTGCAGGATCAGGCTATGGCCTATGGCGTCGACAAGTCGCGCTATCACGAGAACAAGCGCGCGGTCGAAGACAAGTATATCGGCCCGCTGGTGAAGACGATCATGACGCGCTGCATCCACTGCACGCGCTGCGTTCGTTTCACGACCGAAGTGGCCGGCGTCTCCGAACTCGGCGCGATCGGCCGCGGCGAGGACATGGAGATCACGACCTATCTCGAGCACGCGATGACGTCCGAATTGCAGGGCAACGTCATCGACCTGTGCCCGGTCGGCGCGCTGACCTCGAAGCCCTATGCGTTTCAGGCGCGGCCCTGGGAACTGATCAAGACCGAATCCGTCGACGTGATGGATGCGGCGGGCTCGAACATCCGCGTCGATACCCGCGGCCGCGAAGTGCAGCGGATCATGCCGCGGCTTCATGAAGACGTGAACGAGGAATGGATTTCCGACAAGACGCGCTTCATCTGGGACGGCCTGCGAACGCAGCGGCTGGACCGGCCTTATGTGCGCGTGAACGGCAAGCTGCAGCCAGCAAGCTGGGCCGAGGCGTTTGCCGCCATCGCCGCCAAGGTTCGCGGCGCGAATGCGCAGAAGGTCGGCGCGATTGTCGGCGATCTTGCGACGACCGAAGAAGCGTTCTCGCTGAAGAAGCTGATGGATGCGATGGGCTCGCCGCACCTCGACTGCCGTCAGGACGGCTCGGTGCTGCATCCGAAATACGGCCGCGCGAGCTATCTCTTCAACGCGACCATCGCCGGCATCGAAGAAGCCGACGGGATGATGATCATCGGCGCGAACCCGCGCAGGGAAGCGCCGGTCGTCAACGCGCGCATCCGCAAGCGCTGGCTGCGCGGCGACTTCAAGATCGGCGTGATCGGCGAGCAGGCCGATCTCACCTACGACTACGCCTATCTCGGTGCCGGGCCGGACACGCTCTCGACCTTCACGACGCACAAGCCGGCGCAACTGAAGAAGCAGATCTGGCTGATCGGGCAGGGCGCGCTTTCGCGCGACGACGGCGAGGCCGTGCTTTCGATGTTCGCGAAGTCGGTGCAATCGGTCGGCGGCATTGCCGAGGGCTGGAATGGTTTCTCGGTATTGCATACGGCGGCCTCGCGGGTCGGCGCGCTCGATGTCGGCGCGGTGCCGGGCGAAGACGGGCTGAACGCAAAACAGATGGTGCAGGCGAAAGCGCTCGACGTGCTGTTCCTGCTCGGCGCCGACGAGATCAATGTCGAAAGCGGTGCCTTCGTCGTTTACATCGGCACGCATGGCGACCGTGGCGCGCATCGCGCGGACGTCATTCTGCCGGCGGCGGCCTATACGGAAAAGTCCGGCATCTTCGTCAACACCGAGGGCCGGCCGCAGCTTGCGAAGCGCGCGGCGTTCGCGCCCGGTGATGCACGCGAGGACTGGGCGATCCTGCGCGCCCTTTCCGACGTGATCGGTCACAAGCTGCCGTGGGATTCGCTCAGCGCTTTGCGTCAGCAGATGTTCGCGGCGCACCCGCATCTTGCGCGGATCGACGAAATCGTCGCCGCCGACGCCGGCGCGCTTTCAACGCTGACGCAACTCGGCGGACAGGCGACGAAAGCGGCGTTCAAATCGCCGGTTACGGATTTCTATCTCACCAATCCGATCGCGCGTGCGTCGGCCATCATGGCCGAGTGCTCGCGGCTGGCCGCGGGCAAGCTCCCGCAGGCTGCGGAGTAGCGCGCGATGAACTGGACCGATTTCTTCTGGCAGACCTTGTGGCCGATCATCATCATTCTCGGCCAGAGCGTGCTGCTACTGGTCGCGCTTCTGATCTTCATCGCCTATATCCTGCTTGCCGACCGCAAGATCTGGGCGGCGGTGCAGATGCGCCGGGGCCCGAACGTGGTCGGGCCGTTCGGCCTGCTGCAATCCTTCGCCGACCTTCTGAAGTTCGTGCTGAAGGAGCCGATCATCCCGGCGGGCGCGAACAAGGGCGTGTTTCTGCTGGCGCCGCTCGTCACCTGCGTACTCGCGCTTGCGGCATGGGCGGTGATCCCGGTGCATCCGGGCTGGTCGATCGCCGAGATCAATGTCGGCATTCTTTATATCTTCGCGATCTCGTCGCTCATGGTCTACGGCGTGATCATGGCGGGCTGGGCGTCGAATTCGAAATACCCGTTCCTCGCGGCACTCCGCTCGGCGGCGCAGATGGTGTCGTACGAAGTCTCCATCGGCTTCGTCATCATCACCGTGCTGCTATGCGCCGGGTCGCTGAATCTGACCAAGATCGTGGAAGCGCAGAACGGACCCTGGGGCATGTTCCAGTGGTACTGGCTGCCGCTGCTCCCGATGTTCGTGGTCTTCTACATTTCCGCGCTCGCGGAAACGAACCGCCCGCCGTTCGACCTCGTGGAAGCGGAGTCGGAGCTCGTTGCGGGCTTCATGGTCGAGTATTCGTCGACGCCGTATCTCCTGTTCATGCTCGGCGAATACGTCGCCATCGTCACGATGTGCGCGCTCGGCACGATCCTGTTCTTGGGCGGCTGGCTGCCGCCGTTCCCTGTCGCGCCCTTCACCTGGGTGCCCGGCATCGTCTGGTTCGTGATCAAAGTCTGCTTCATGTTCTTCCTGTTCGCGATGGCGAAGGCGATCGTGCCGCGCTACCGCTACGACCAGCTGATGCGGCTGGGGTGGAAGGTGTTCCTGCCGCTGTCCTTGTTCATGGTCGTCGCCGTCGCCGCTGTTCTCCACTTCACGGGGTGGGCTCCGAAATGAAACTGGACCGCGCCGCCCGCTCGATTTTCCTCTGGGAGTTCGTCTCGGCGTTCTTCCTTGCGATGCGCTATTTCTTCGCGAAAAAATCGACGCTGAATTACCCGTTTGAAAAGGGTTATCTCTCGCCGCGTTTTCGCGGCGAGCATGCGCTGCGCCGCTATCCGAACGGCGAGGAGCGCTGCATCGCGTGCAAGCTTTGCGAGGCGATCTGTCCGGCGCAGGCGATCACCATCGAAGCCGGCCCGCGCCGGAACGACGGCACGCGCCGCACCACGCGCTACGACATCGACATGGTGAAGTGCATCTATTGCGGGCTGTGCCAGGAAGCGTGCCCGGTCGACGCTATCGTCGAAGGCCCGAACTTCGAATTCGCGACCGAGACGCGCGAAGAACTTTATTACGACAAGGAGCGGCTGCTAGCGAACGGCGACCGCTGGGAGCGCGAGATAGCGAAGAACATTTCGCTCGACGCGCCGTACCGGTGATCCGATGACCGTTCCGGCTTTCTTCTTTTATCTGTTCTCCTCGGTCGCGGTTGCTTCCGCCTTCATGGTGATCGCGGGCCGAAATCCCGTGCATTCTGTGCTGTGGCTGATCCTGACTTTCGTGAACGCGGCGGGATTGTTCCTGCTGATCGGCGCGGAATTCCTCGCGATGATCCTCGTCGTCGTCTATGTCGGCGCGGTCGCGGTGCTGTTCCTGTTCGTCGTGATGATGCTGGACGTGGACTTTGCGGAGCTGCGCGAAGGCTTCCTGCAATATCTTCCGGTCGGCGCACTGGTCGGGATCGTGTTTCTCGTCGAACTGGTGCTGGTCGTGGGCACCTGGGTTACCGGGCCGGGCATCACCAACGCGATCACCCAGCCGATCCCGAACCCGTCGCAGGTGACGAATACCGAGGCGATCGGGCGCGTGCTTTACACGACCTATGTGCACTACTTCCAGCTTGCCGGCGCGGTGCTGCTGGTCGCTATGATCGGCGCGATCGTGCTGACGCTGCATCATCGCCCGAATGTGAAGCGGCAGAACGTCTCCTCGCAGAACGCGCGCACGCGCGATACCGCGATCGAGGTGGTCAAAGTGAAAACGGGCGAGGGGGTCTGACCATGATCGTGGGGCTCTCGCATTACCTGACCGTGGCCGCGATCCTGTTCACGCTCGGCACGCTCGGCATCTTCCTGAACCGGAAGAACGTGATCGTCATTCTGATGTCGGTCGAACTGATCCTGCTTGCGGTAAACATCAACCTCGTCGCGTTCTCGGCCTTCCTGAACGACATCGTCGGCCAGATCTTCGCGCTGCTGGTGCTGACGGTCGCGGCGGCTGAAGCGGCGATCGGACTTGCCATTCTGGTCGTGTTCTTCCGCAACCGCGGCTCGATCGCGGTCGAAGACATCAATGCAATGAAGGGCTGATTGCGGCAATGACGATGTATCACTTCATTGTTTTCCTGCCGCTCGCAGGCGCGCTGATCGCGGGGCTGTTCGGCCGCGTCATCGGCGCGCGCGCATCCGAGATCGTCACTACACTGTTCCTGATGATCGCGGCAGGGCTTTCCTGGGTCGCGTTTTTCGACGTCGGCTATTTCGGCAAGGAAGCCCGGGTGCCGCTGTTCACTTGGATTTCGGCGGGCGACCTGAAGGTCGAATGGGCGCTCCGGATCGACAGCCTGACGGCCGTCATGCTGATCGTGGTGAACAGCGTGTCGGCGCTCGTGCATCTCTATTCGATCGGCTACATGCACGAGGACCCGCATCGTCCGCGCTTCTTCGCGTATCTTTCGCTGTTCACCTTCGCCATGCTAGCGCTGGTGACGGCTGACAACCTCGTCCAGCTGTTCTTCGGCTGGGAAGGCGTGGGACTTGCGAGCTATCTCCTGATCGGCTTCTGGTACCAGAAGCCGGAGGCGAATGCGGCGGCGATCAAGGCTTTCGTTGTCAATCGCGTCGGTGATTTGGGTTTCGCGCTCGGCATCTTCGCGGTGTTCGCGATGATCGGCGCGGTCGGCTTCGAGACGATCTTTGCCGAGGCGAAGTCGCTCACCGGCAAGACCATTCACATCTTCGGCGGAAACTTCGACGCGCTGACCGTGATCTGCCTGCTCCTGTTCGTGGGCGCGATGGGCAAGTCGGCGCAGTTCCTGCTGCACACCTGGCTGCCGGACGCGATGGAAGGCCCGACGCCGGTTTCCGCGCTCATTCACGCGGCGACCATGGTGACGGCCGGCGTGTTCATGGTGGCCAGACTCTCGCCGCTGTTCGAGCTTGCGCCGACGGCGCTTGCGGTGGTGACGCTGTTCGGTGCGACCACCGCGTTCTTCGCCGCAACCGTCGGCCTGGTGCAGAACGACATCAAGCGCGTGATCGCTTATTCGACCTGTTCGCAGCTCGGCTACATGTTCGTGGCCATGGGCGTCGGCGCCTATTCGGTCGGCATGTTCCACCTGTTCACGCATGCGGCCTTCAAGGCGCTGCTGTTCCTCGGTGCCGGCTCGGTGATCCATGCCATGCATCACGAGCAGGACATGCGGAACATGGGCGGGCTCTGGAAAAAGATCCCGTTCACCTATGCGATGATGGTGGTCGGCACGATCGCGCTGACCGGCTTTCCGTTTACCGCGGGCTATTACTCGAAGGACGCGATCATCGAGGCGGCCTATGCCGGGCACAACGCGTTCGCGCCTTATGCCTTCTATATGACCGTGATCGCGGCCGCGCTGACGTCATTCTATTCCTGGCGTCTGATCTTCCTGACGTTCCATGGCAAGACGCGCGCCGATCACCATACTTACGATCACGCCCATGAATCCCCGCTCACGATGACAATCCCGCTTGCGATCCTGTCGGTGGGCGCGCTGGTGCTTGGCTTCGGCTTCAAGGGCGCGTTTCTCTACGAGGAAGGCGTGAAGGCATTTTTCCGCAACGCGCTGTTCTCGCACGACAACTGGCATATCCTGCATGCGATGCACGAAGTGCCGGACTGGGTGCCCTGGCTGCCGACCGTGATGATGGCCGGCGGCTTCCTGGTATCCTACTGGTTCTATGTCTCGGACCCGTCGATCCCTTCGGCGCTCGCGCGCGAGCATGGCGTGCTTTATCGCTTCCTGCTCAACAAGTGGTACTTCGACGAGATCTATGACCGGATCTTCGTGCGG
>JAEZFA010000245.1 GCA_023417665.1 Pseudomonadota bacterium
ATCTGGTAGCGCGGGAGGGGCTGCTCGCACTGACGGCCTCGCTGAACGAGAAGGTTCGCTTCGAGCGGACCTTCATGATCTCGGCGACCAAAGGCGACGGGGTCGCAGACATCCGCGACTACTTCGCGGCAGCCATGCCCAAGGGGCCGTGGCTCTATCCCGAGGACGAGATTTCGGACGTGCCGATGCGGCTGATGGCGGCCGAGATCACGCGCGAAAAGCTCTTCCTTCGGCTGCACGAGGAGCTACCCTACCAGTCGACGGTCGAAACCGATTCGTGGCAGGAGCTCAAAGACGGCTCCGTCCGGATCGAGCAGACGATCTATGTCGAGCGCGACGGCCAGAAAAAGATCGTGCTCGGGCAGGGCGGGAAGATGGTGAAGTCCATCTCGATGGACGCGCGTAAGGAAATCGCTTCCGAGATCGAGAAGAAAGTTCATCTCTTTCTTCATGTGAAAGTGCGTGAGGGCTGGGGAGACGATCCCGAGCGCTATCGGGGCATGGGGCTGGAGTTTCCGAGAGAATGACGGCGGATCGCGTCAGCGGTGCTTCCTGCATATTTTGCCGGATCGTTGCCGGTGAAATTCCCGCGACGCGCGTTTACGAGAACGAGCGCGTTCTCGCGTTCCTCGACATCCGCCCGATCCGCGACGGCCATGTTCAGATCGTCCCGAAGCGGCATTACGACTATTACGAGGACATGCCGGCCGACCTCGCCGGCGAAATCGTTGCGCTCGGGCAGAAACTCGCGAAGGCAGCCAAGAAAATCTACGGCGTGAAGCGGGTCGGCTTCATGTTCACCGGCGGCGACGTGGCACACGCCCATGCGCATGTGGTGCCCATGGTGCGGGGGACGGATATCACCTCGCGCCGCTACATCGCCGAGGAAAATCTCACGTTCCGCGATCTGGAATTGTCGGAGCCCGAGAAGCTGCAGGAGGTTGCGAGCCGGCTCAAGACCGCGCTCGCAGAATTCTGACATGGAGTGGGCCGACGACGGCATTATTCTGGGTCTGCGCCGCCTTGGCGAAGGTCATGCCGTGGTCGAGCTGATGACGGCGGAGCACGGCCGCCATCTCGGTCTGGTTTACGGCGGCGGTTCGCGCAAACGCACGCCGACGCTTCAGCCGGGAAACAGCGTGCAGGCGCATTGGCGCGCACGGCTGGACGAACAGCTCGGCAATTTCACGCTGGAAGTCACGCAGTCGCGTGCCGATCGCATGATGATTTCGGCGGGCGCGAGTTTCGGCTTGCAGACGATGGCATCGCTGTTGCGGCTGCTGCCGGAGCGCGATCCGCATGGCGACCTGTTCGTGATGAGCGAATATATTCTCGACCGGCTCGAGAACTCGGAAGCCGCCTCGCTGATCGCGCGTTTCGAACTGCAACTGCTTGCCGAACTCGGCTTCGGCCTCGACCTGAGCTGCTGCGCGGCGAGCGGCGTCACCGCCGATCTGGTTTATGTTTCACCGAAATCGGGCCGCGCCGTCAGCCGCGAGGCGGGAGCCGCGTGGCGGGACCGGTTGCTGCCGCTGCCGTCTTTTCTCCGTGAAGTCGAGATAAGCACGAGCCCGGCCGAGATCGCGGCTGCCTTTGCGCTCACCGGATATTTCCTGACCGTCCATGTGCTGGAACCGCGCGGAATGCAGCTGCCGGAAGCCAGAAACGCCTTCATTGCGGCTGCCGGACGCATTCGGGCCGCGTGAGGTTGAACAGACTCCTGCGACTGAGTACCGCTAAGCCATGACCAAGCGAATCGCGCCTCCCGGCCCCGGCGGCCGGGGCAATATCGAACCTGTCGAACTGAAAGAAGCGCTGGAAAAGCGCTACCTTTCCTATGCGCTCTCCACGATCATGGGGCGCGCCTTGCCGGATGCCCGGGACGGCCTGAAGCCGGTTCACCGCCGCATCCTGCATGCCATGCGCCAGTTGCGGCTCGACCCCGGCACCTCGTTCAAGAAGTCGGCGCGCGTCGTCGGCGACGTGATCGGCAAATTCCATCCGCATGGCGACCAGTCGGTCTATGACGCGCTGGTGCGGCTCGCACAGGATTTCGCGCAGCGCTATCCGCTGGTGGACGGGCAGGGCAACTTCGGCAACGTGGACGGCGATAACGCGGCCGCCATGCGCTACACCGAAGCGCGGATGACGGATGTCGCCCGCCTGCTGCTCGAAGGCATCGACGAAGACGCCGTCGATATGCGCCTTACCTATGACGGTGAGGAGCAGGAGCCGATCGTGCTGCCCGGCGCGTTTCCGAACCTGCTCGCGAACGGCTCGACCGGGATCGCGGTCGGCATGGCGACATCCATTCCGCCGCACAACGCCGCCGAACTTTGCGACGCCGCGCTGCTGCTGATCGAAAAGCCGAAAGCGACCACGCGCGAACTGATGAAGTTCGTGAAGGGGCCGGACTTTCCGACCGGCGGCATCATCGTCGATGACAAGACGGCGATCCGCGAGGCCTACAACACCGGCCGCGGTTCGTTCCGGGTGCGCGCCAAGTGGAAGCAGGAAGACGCCGGCCGCGGCACCTGGGTCGCGGTGGTCACGGAGATTCCCTATTCGGTGCCGAAGTCGCGGCTGATCGAGAAGATCGCCGAGCTTTTGCAAGAAAAGAAGCTGCCGTTGCTTGCCGACATCCGGGACGAGTCGACTGAAGATGTCCGCATCGTACTGGAGCCGCGTTCGCGCGCGGTCGATCCGGTGTTGATGATGGAGCAGCTTTTCAAGCTGACCGAACTGGAGAGCCGTTTCCCGCTCAACATGAACGTGTTGATGGGCGGGATTACGCCGCGCGTGGTCGGCCTGCAGGAAGTGCTGCAGGAGTGGCTCGACCATCGCCGCACGGTGTTGTTGCGGCGCTCGAAGCATCGTCTCGGCAATATCGAGCATCGCATCGAGGTGCTCGGCGGCTATCTGATCGCCTATCTGAACCTCGATGAAGTCATCAGGATCATCCGCACGCAGGACGAGCCCAAGCCCGTCCTGATGAAGCGCTTCAAGCTAACCGACGTGCAGGCGGACGCGATCCTCAACATGCGGCTGCGCAATTTGCGCAAGCTCGAGGAAATGGAAATCCGCGGCGAGCACGCGGACCTCAAGAAGGAAAAGGCCGAACTCGAAAAGCTGCTGAAATCCCCGGCCGGCCAGTGGAAGAAGATTTCCGACCAGATCAAGGAAGTGCGCGAGCTGTTCGGCCCGAAAACCGAGATCGGCAAGCGCCGCACCGGGTTCGAGGCGGCGGCCGAAATCGACGAAGCCGCGGTTGCGGAATCCATGCTGGTGCGCGAGCCGATCACCGTGGTCGTCTCGGAGAAGGGCTGGATCCGCGCGCTGAAGGGCCATGCCGAGCAGGTGGACGACGTCCAATTCAAGGGTGACGACAGCCTGAAGCTCTCGTTCCATGCCGATACGACCTCAAAGCTGATGGTATTTGCGACCAACGGGCGCTTCTACACGCTCGATGCCGGCAAGCTGCCGGGCGGTCGCGGCCACGGCGAGCCGATCCGGCTCATGGTCGAGATCGAGGCCGGCCACGAGATTGTCGATGTGTTCGCATTTGCCGAAGGCGAAAAATATCTGGTCGCGTCCGAGACGGGCCGCGGCTTCATCCTGAAGATCGACGACGCGCTCGGCACGACGCGAAAGGGCAAGCAGGTGCTGAACGTGAAGGCGCCTGATAAAGCCGTCGCGATTGCGAAAGCGGGCGGCGACCAGGTTGCGGTCATCGGCGAGAACCGGAAGATGGTGATTTTCCCGGCGAAGGATTTGCCGGAAATGGGCCGCGGCGCGGGCGTGCGGTTGCAGCGCTACAAGGACGGCGGACTTTCGGACCTGAAGACCTTCAATCTCGACGAGGGGCTGACCTGGAAAGACAGCTCCGGGCGGCAGTTCTCGCTGACGCGAGGCGAGTTGCGCGACTGGCGCGGCAATCGAGCGGATGCCGGGCGTCTCGCGCCGAAGGGCTTCCCGAAGGCGAACCGCTTCAACGGGTGACGCTGAAGTCGCCGGTGCTCAGGCGTTGCGCGGGCTGCCGCGCTTCGGGCCGGCGACCATGGCGATCAACTGGAAAATGCCGGCGACGACCGCGATGGTGCCGGCGGCGCCCAGCGAAATCTCGTAGCCGAACGCCAGCGGCAACAGCACGGCGATCGCGTAGCCGAGGATTCCGCTCGCCAGCGCAAAAGCGAGCGAGAGCAGCACCTGGGTCTTGAGATCGTCCGTCAGCATCCGCGCGGTAGCAGGCGGGCACACCATCATTGCGACAAGCAGGATCACGCCGGTTGCGGACAGCGAAACGACCGCGGCGAGTGCTGCGAGTGCGACGACGATCGCGCCGATCCACTGCGGGGATATGCCCAGCGTGCGTGCGAACTCCGGATCGAAACTGACGACGCGAAGCTCCTTGAAGAACAGCACGACACAGACCGTGACGATCAGCAGTCCGAAGCCGAGGCGGCCAAGCTGCGGCGGCAGGCTTGCAAGTGCCGTCGTGTCGAACAGGCTCGACAGGCCGGTTGCCGCCGGCCAGATCGCGGTTTCGATGTTGCCGAACAGAATGTGATGCACGTCGAAACTCGTGCGGGCGACGCCGCTTCGCTCGAGCAACACGACGCCCAGCGCGAACATCGCGGTAAAGACCGCGCCGAGTGCCGCCGAAGGTTCGACGCCCGCCTGCCGCCGCAAGAACTCGACGAATAATGCGGCAAACAGCGCCGCCGCGAATGCTCCGCTCAGCATGACCCAGGTTGCGGTGCTCGCCGCGATCATGAAGGCGATCACGATGCCGGGGAGTACGACATGCCCCATGGCATCACCGAGCATGCTTTGCCGGGTCAGCACCAGAAAATTTCCGATCAGCGCGCAGACCAGTGCGGCAAGCGAGCCGACGGCGAGTGCCGGCAGGTCGATCTGGAGAAATGAGATCACGGTGCGCGCCCCACGCGGCGGGCGCCGATCGCCCGCACGAACAGTCCACGCGCGGTGCCGAAGAACACGCTGGCGAGCAGCACCGCGAAAGCGAACAGGACGATGACGGGGCCGGTCGGCGTATCCGGTTGCAAGGCGGAAATCGCCGCTCCGCCATAGGCGGAGGCCGCGCCAATAAAGGCGGAGATCAGGGCCATGCGCCCGGCATGATCGGTCCAGAAGCGCGCGGCAGCGGGCGGAATGATCAGCAGCGCCACGATGAGAACCAGCCCCACTACGCGCAGGCCGATCACGATGACCGCCAGCACCAGCGCAAGGACCAGAAGGTCGAGCAGGCGAACCGGAAAGCCGTGCGCGCGCGCATATTCGGTATCGAAGGAAACGAGCGTGAGCTCCTTGAAGAACGCCGCAACCACGCCGGCGGCAATAAATGAGAATGCGGCAAGTGTGATCGCCTCGCTGCGCAGCATTCCGGCGGTTGCGCCGAGCAGATAAATGTCGAGGCCAGCCTGACCGCCGGTGCGTAGCGTCTGGATGATGGTGAGCAATACCACGCCAAGCGCGAAGAAGGTCGCGAGCACGCTGGCAATGGCGGTGTCTTCGTTCAGCCGCGTATGGGTGACGATCCACTGGATGGAAAGCGCCGAGAGGATTGCAGTTGCCGCGGCACCTCCCAGCAGGAAGGGCAGGCTTCTTCCGGAGAAGCCCAGCGCGACTGCGGTGATGAAGCCGATCGCGACTCCGGGCAGCGTTGCGTGGGCAATGGCGTCGGCAACAAGCGCGCGCCGCCGCAGCATCGCGAATACGCCGACCGTGCCGGTCGCAGCACCCAGTGCTGCCGCGCCGAGCATGACGACCACGGTATTGTAGCCGGCCTGCAGCAGCAGTACGGCTGCGAGCGGCGGAAGCTCAGGCATGAGGTGAGGCAGCCTGCAGTGCGAGCGGAACGCCATAGGTGCGTGAGATGTTTTCCGGCGTGAACGCCGTCTGCACCGGGCCGCTCGCGATCACTTCGCGGTTGAGCAGCAGCACGTGATCGAAGATGTCGGGTACGCTCGAAAGATCGTGATGGACGCAGATGACCAGCGCGCCGTCGTCGCGCAATTTGCGGAATACGCCGGTCATGACGCCTTCGGTCACGGCGTCGACGCCGGCGAAGGGTTCGTCGAGCAGAAACAGCTTCGCCTGTTGCGCCAGCGCGCGGGCCAGAAATACCCGTTGCTGCTGGCCGCCGGAGAGCGCGCCGATCTGGCGGTTCGCGAAATCTTCGAGGCGAACCGCTGCAAGAAACTCCCGTGCCTTTGCGCGGTCGGATGCGCGTACGGGCTTCAGCCAGCCGATGCGGCGATAAAAGCCCATGGCCACGACATCGGCCGCAGTCGCGGGGAAATCCCAGTCGACGCTCGCGCGTTGCGGGACATAAGCGAGCAGATCGCGCTGCTCGGAAACCGGCTTGCCGAAAATCTCCGCGCGACCCTCCGCCTTCGGCACGAGATCGAGAACGGCCTTGAGGAGCGTGGACTTGCCCGCGCCATTAGGACCAACGATCGCAACCAGGCCGCGCTCCGGCGCGTCCCAGTTCACGCCGGTGAGCGCGGGGCGTCCGCCGTAATGCACGGAAAGACCGTGCACCGAGAGAGGTGGAATCATCACCGGCGACGATACGCGCTCCGATGGCGAGGGCGCCAGCATTTCAGCTCCCGGCTTTCAGCTTGCCATTGAGGCCCCGCGGCGGCGTCTGACCGCCGAGCGCGCGGGAAATCGTGGTGACGTTGTGATCGAGCATGCCGATCAGCGTGCCTTCGTAGCTGCCGGGCGCTCCCAGCGCGTCGGAATAAAGCTCGCCGCCGACGGCAATCTGGTGGCCGCGGGCGCGGGCACCTTCCACCAATGCGCGAACGTTCCGCTCGGGCACCGAGCTCTCGACAAAGACGGCGCGAATTTTTTTGGCGACGAGCAGGGAGACGAGTTCTTCGATGCGCTTCAGCCCGGCTTCGCTTTCCGTCGAAAGGCCCTGAATGCCTTCGACCTCGAAGCCGTAGGCACGGCCGAAATAGCGGAACGCGTCGTGGGCGGTGACGAGTACGCGCGAGCTTTCCGGCACGCTTGCCAGCACGCGCCGCGAATAATCGTCGAGGCGCTGCATCTCGGCGAGGTAGGCTTTGGCTCCGGCTTCGAACGCCGGCTTGCCGGCAGGATCGCGTGCGATCAGCGCGTCGCGTACCGTTTCGATCACGACGGACCAGAGTTTCGGGTCCATCCAGACATGCGGATCCTTGCGGTCCTTGTAGTCCTCGTCCGCGAGCAGGCGATCCTGCGGGATGCGCTCGGCCGCGAACAGCACGCTACGCGAAGCGGCAAGCGACTTGAGCGTCTGTTCCAGTTGCGCTTCGAGGTGAAGTCCGTTCGCGACGATCAGGTCGGCGCCGCTCAGGCGGGCGATGTCGGCGCGGGTGGGGCGGTAGGTATGGGGATCGACGCCTTCGCCGAGCAGGCTCGTTACCTCGACCCGGTCACCGCCGATGGCGCGGACCGCATCCGCCAGCATGGAAACAGTGGCAACGACCTTCAATGGTTTCTGTTGGGCGATGGCCGCGGCCGGCGAGCCGAGCGCAAGAACCGCACTGAACAGTGCCAGGACCAGACGGCGATTCACGGAACCTTCCTGCTATTGCGAGTGACTTGCAACAACATGATCCTCGCCGGGCGAAAAGTCAAGTTGTTGCGAATGACTCGCAGAATGCGCGCAAGAAAAAGGCGCCGGGATTTACCGGCGCCCTGTCTCGTCGAAAAAGCGTTGGTTTTACGAGCCGTAGTGGATCGAGCAGCCGTAAGGCCGCGTGGACGGGTTCGGCACCGGCTTGTTCGCGGCAAGTGCTGCGAGCGTCTCGCGGACGTAGTTCACGGCCTTGGGGAGTGAATCCGGGCGCGATGACGGAATGCTGTCGATGCCGCCCTTGTAAACGAGGGTACCCTTGGCATCGATCACATACAGATGCGGCGTGGTCTGCGCCGCGTAGAGCCGGCCGACCTTGCCGTCGGGATCAAGAATGGTGTTGGTCGGCGCGGCCTTGCGCTCGGCGTTGACCTTGATGGCCTCGAGCCCTTCGACAAAGCCCTGCTTGCCCGGCGGCGACGAGATGACCTGAAGCCATACGACGCCCTGACCGGTCGCGTCCTTCTGCGTCGCCTGCATGTTGTTCGCGCCGTAATGCATGCGGACATAGGGGCATTCGTGGTTGGTCCATTCGAGCACAACGATCTTGCCGCGCAGCGATTTCAGATCGAGCGTTTTTCCGTCCGCGGTGCGGGCGGTGAAGGCGGGAGCCTCCTTGCCGATTTCCGGCGAAGCGTGAGCGGGAAGCGCAAAGCACGCGGCGAGCGCCGCGGTCGCAATCATTCTCTTGATCATGGCGTTCTCCATTCAGTTTTTAAGTTGGGCGGAACGGGTTTGTCCGATTTCGCGCAGGACGATTTCGGGTGTCAGGATTTGCGGCAGCACGACAGGCTCGGCATTCGTGCCCGCCGGATAGAACACATAGAGCGGCACGCCATTGCGTCCGAACTTCGCCAGCATTTCGGTGATCGCCGGATCGCGGTGGGTCCAGTCGCCCTTGAGATAGGCGACGTTGCCGGCCTCGAAGGCCGAAATCACGTTCGCACGCTCCAGCGCGACACGCTCGTTCACGAGACAGGTGATGCACCAGGCGGCAGTGAGGTTCACGAAGACGGGCCGGTTCTGACCGCGCAACTCATCGAGCCGCGCCGGCGTGAAAGCTTCGTAGCGCGCATTGCTTGCCGCGGTCTGCTGCGGAGGTGTCGCATCCTTCACGAAAACGAAACCGAGCGCGATCGCAAGCACAAGTGCGGCTGCGGAAGCGCCGAAGGTTGCGATGCGCCAGTTCTTGCCTGCGGAGGAAAGCATCCAGGCGGCGAAAGCGATCAGGAGCATGCCGGCAAGCGCTGCGGCAACCGCATCGGCCCCGGCCTGCTGCGCCAGTACCCACACGAGCCAGATCGCGGTCGCATACATCGGGAAGGCGAGCGCCTGTTTCAGCCGCTCCATCCATGGCCCCGGCTTCGGCAGAAAGCGCAGGAGCGCCGGCCAGTAGCAGAGTACGAGATAGGGCAATGCGAGGCCTAGTCCGAGCGCGAGAAACACTGCGATCAGCGTGGGCGCGGGCTGGCCCACGGCAAAGCCGAGCGCGCTTGCCATGAAGGGCGCGGTGCAGGGCGTTGCCACCACTGCCGCAAGGCCGCCGGCCAGAAAGCTCATGCCATAGCCGTCGTTTCCGCCATAGGCGCCGAGGCGGGACAAAGAACCGCCGAAGCTCACCAGTCCGGATTGGCTGAGCCCGACGGCGAACATCAGATAGGCGAGCAGCAGCACGAACAGCGGCGACTGAAACTGAAAGCCCCAGCCAAGTTCGGCGCCGCCCGCCTTGAAGGCGAGCACGATCGCGGCAAACACGCCGAAGCAGGCGAGTACGCCGGCCGTATAAGCGAGCCCGTGCATATGCCGCTGGCGGTAGCCCATGCGGGTGTGGTTGACGAGCGAGAGCACCTTGATCGACAGCACCGGGAAAACGCAGGGCATCAGGTTCAGGATGATGCCGCCGAGAAATGCGAACAGCAGTGCCGTGAAGATGCCGAGGTTCGACATCTGTTGTGCCGCCCGCGGCGGCGCTGCGGCGGGAGCAAGCGTGCCGGTGACCGGCGCCTCCACGCTATAGGCCGTCGAATTGCCGTCGCGCTCATTGATGACGAGGACGCCGCGCATGCTTTTCGGCAGCTTTGACTCATAGGGCTCGAGCGTCAGCGAGAGCTTGCCATCCTCGATGCGCAGCGGCTGGTCGGCTGCGTGTTTCAGCACGCCCCATTCCGCGGGGAAAAACTGCGCGCCCGCGATCTTCGATGCCTGTATCTCGGACGACGCCGCAACGAGTTCGATCTTGTTGTCCGCCGCATTGGCGGAAAACGGCCAGCCATTGGGCGAGGGAAGGTTTGCGCGCGCGGCTTCGATTTCGCGCGTGCTGATCCCGGCCGCCAGGCCCTTGCCGACCACGGGCAAGGCGAGGTCGAGCGTGACCTGCTCGGGGATACAGATCTCCTCGCATACTAGCCAGTCAACGACGGCGCGTATCGGG
>JAEZFA010000010.1 GCA_023417665.1 Pseudomonadota bacterium
CCATGTAGACATAGATCAAAGGCAGCGTGCCCTTCACCGTCTGCCCTCGCAGACGCGAATTCATGTCCTGGGTAATGAAGAAGCTCAAATTCAGCGAATGCTCGAGAGCCGCACGCACGGCCGGCAGCACCTGCACAGTACGCGCGTCGACCACCGGGATAGGCCCAACCGGCTCAAGCCCGACCAGAATGTAGGTCTTGGCATTGGGGAAGAAGAGATTGGCGTAGAGAAAGTCCGGGCCGCCGAAGAAGTAATAGAGCGTATCCTTCGTGCCCTTTACGTTGGCTTCGGTCCATGCCCGCACCTTGACGAGCTGGCGCTTGTCGATTTTCTCCCAGGATGCATCGAACGCCTTGGCGTAGGACTGCCAGGCTTTGCTCTCCGCAAACTTGGCGATCGGCGAACTGTCCGGCACCGACAGTCCTGCGTAAAAACGCGAAACATCTGCCGGCGTCTGCTCCTGCGCCACGGCCCACGCGCTCGTGGCAGCAATGATCCCGGCCGCCAACGCCGCTCTCTTCAGTAAAACCCGCATATCTCCACCTCGCGCCTGTCCATTGGCGCTTCCAAGCTGAATGAGACCTGAACTTCTAAGTCGCGCCCGAAGCCCCCCGCGGTCGCGCGGGGGCGCTTATAGCGGAAGCTAATCGCGCGGCCTACTGCCCCGGCACAAATCTTCGCGATCACGATGCGGTCGCGATTACAATTTATCGGCTAAAAACTGACTTCGTGATTCGTGACCCGGCTGGCCCACCCGTTCCTGGATGGGAACCCGGCCTCCCGGAGAAGGATCGAGGCCCGGAGCCCTTCCAGCGTGCGCGACCAAGGAAGAAAAACCCTGCGTTTGTGGCCGGTCGCAATGGCTTGCGTCGCCCTTGCGGCGCTGGCCTGCCCAGCCAATGCGCAGCTTCGCGCCGGCAAGACCAGCATTTCCGAGTTCGTCACGAGCCCCTTCCCGCTCGATGGCGCGAGCGCCGCCGGCGAATACTTCAATGTGAATGAGAACGGAAAGCGCGGCCGGCAGACCGCGACCGGGCGGGTCTACTGGGAAAACGAAACCTATAACGATCAGCGGGTGCTGCTGCATATCCCGGCAAAGTTCGACCTGCGAAAGCCGGCCGTCATCGTCGTCTTCTTCCACGGCCATGGCGCGATCCTGGAGCGCGACATCCGCGACCGGCAGCAGCTGCCAGAGCAGGTTTCCTCGTCCGCCGCCAACGCGGTGCTGGTGGCACCCCAGTTCGCGGTCAACGCCGCCGACTCCAATCCCGGCCGTTTTGCCGAACCCGGCGCCTTCGCCCGCTTCCTGAATGAAGCCGCGACGCATCTTGCGATTCTGCACGGCGACCAGCGCACGGTGCGCTATTTCCAGTCGCTGCCCGTGATCCTGATTTCATATAGCGGCGGCTACCGCGCAGCGGCACTCGCGATCACGCGCGGCGACACGCAGAATCGGGTGCGGGGCTTGGTATTGCTGGATTCGCTTTATGGCGAGATGGACAAGTTCGAGAGCTGGGTCACGGCGGACCGCAAGCGCTTTTTCATTTCGACCTATCTGGGCTCGACCAAAGCGCGCAATCTCGAACTCATGCGCCAGTTGAGGGAGCGCGGCGTGCCGGTTCGCACTTCGCTCGATGGCATCCGCCGGCTGCAGCCGGGCACGGTGGTATTCATCTCCGGCGGCAACGAGGAAAATCACCGCGACTATGTGCAGGACGGCTGGATCGCGAACCCGATCACCGATGTCCTGAACAGGCTTCGGGACTTTCGCGCCGCGCGCTGACACCTAAAAAAAATCCCCCGCCCGCAGGCGAGGGATAAGTTTTTCTGAAAACCGTTGTTAGTAGAGGTCGGAAGCGCGGATCACGCTCGGCCCCTGCAGCCGCACGGGATGGGCATTGCGCGGAAGCAGATCCTGATTTTCGGCAGCGCTGACGCGGTTAGCGGGACGACGCAGGTGATCCGCCGAACGGGTGACGGAAGCCGCAGGAAGCACGACGACCTTGGTGCCGACCGTGACCCGGGAATAAAGATCCGTCACATCGTCATTCGTCATGCGAATACATCCCGACGAGACCCGCTGGCCGATCGTCTGCGGCACGTTGGTGCCGTGAATGCGATACTGCGTATTGCCGAGATAAAGCGCGCGGGCGCCGAGCGGATTGTGCGGCCCCCCGGCCACGAAGCGCGGCAGATAGGGCTGGCGCGCAATCATTTCGGACGGCGGCCGCCAATCGGGCCATTCCGCCTTGTTGGTGATGCGCTGTGTACCGGACCAGGTGAAGCCATCCCGGCCGACGCCGATGCCGTAACGCATGGCACGGCCATCGCTGAGCACAAGATAGAGATACGTGTTCGAAGTATCGATGATGATGGTGCCGGGCGCTTCCCGGGTCGGATAGTTCACGACCTGGCGTTTCAGATGCGCCGGCGCTTCATAGGGTGACGCCTCCTGAATGACTTCCTCATCAGGGGCATAAGAAAGCGTCTGCGTCTCTTCCTGCTGAAATAGATTGGGAAGCAGCGAGAAAGTCTGCGCCTGCGCAGGCGCACTTGCGGCGATGCCGGCGACCAGCGCAAGCAAAGGCAAATGCCGAACAGCGTTCGTCATGGCGGAGCCCTCCGGGGGTTCGCGGGGAAATTCGCGGTTGGTGTTCGCGAATAAAACCAGATCCGCTGGTAAGGGGTTCCCAGAAATTTTTTACATCAATGAAATCAATGAGTTGAAGGAAGTTCCAGGTTCCATTCAACCCTTTTTCGCCGCATATCGAAAAGCCGCGTCATCGTCAAAAAGTGTGGGCGGGTGATTTCCGTGACGATGCTCGATGGTCAGGAGTTTCATCTTGGTGTCGATGCCGCCGGGTGCCGAGAAGCCGCCGGTTTTGCCGCTCGCCGCGACCACCCGATGACACGGCATGATGATCGGCGTCGGATTGCGGCCCATCGCCTGTCCGACCTCGCGCGACAGCGCAACGTCGCCGAGCTGCTTCGCAATATCGCCGTAGGTCAGCGTTTGCCCGATCGGAATGGTGCGGACGATTGCGTAAACGCGCTTTGAAAATTCCGGCAGCGGTGCATGATCGAGCGTGACCTGTGACAAGTCGATCTTCTCGCCAGCCACGAGCGCGATCACCTGTTCAATGATCCTTTGGATCGCCGGGGATGCCGCCGCTTCTTCCGCTTCCGGAAAACGCTTCCTTACTCGCGCCCGCGTCTTTTCTTCCGAGCCTTCCGGCAGGTTCACGCCGGCAATCCCGCGACTCGTCCAGACGACGCCGCAATGGCCCAGCGCCGTATCGAAGATTGCGAAGTGCTGCGCGCTCATGCCGAACGCTATCACGGCGGCGAAACAGGAAAACCCGATTTCACCGGACGGATTCAGTCACGAGAGAAAAGGCCAATCCCGAAAAAGCGCTACGCGCGGTCCAGTCGAAGTTCGATTTATCGGACTTCGACCGCATAAAGACGCCAAACACACTTCGAC
>JAEZFA010000270.1 GCA_023417665.1 Pseudomonadota bacterium
GTGCGGGCTTCGACGCATCCGGCGCAGGGCGGCTGATTTGGTTCCCATGGCAATGCGGATCAACCGTTCGCTTCCGCTCGTGCGAAAGCGTCCGCGCGACATTTGCGTTTCATGGAAGTACCACTAGAACCGATTTTGTTCGCAGCCGCCCTTCCAAAAGGAGAACAGCCAGATGCCCGTGGCCGAAAGCCCCGCCGGCCTGCGCGATGCCGATCTCCTGTTGCCGCTGCGGAACGACGAAGGCGAAATCTCCTCCGAGTTTCTGGATGCGATCATGCGCGCGCTGGAGGCGGAGGACGCGCCGCAGGTGCGCGTGCTGGCCGGCGATCTGCACGAGGCCGATCTCGGCGGCCTGATCGAGGCGCTGCCTGCAGACGCGCGGCCGCGGCTCGTGGAACTGCTCGGCGCGGACTTCGATTTCACGGCGCTCACCGAAGTCGATGACACGGTCCGCGAGGAAATTCTCGAGGAACTGCCGAACGAGATCGTCGCGGAAGGCGTCCGCGATCTGGAGTCCGACGACGCCGTCCGCATTCTCGAGGACATGCCCGAGGAGGACAAGGCGGAAATCCTCGAGCAGATTCCGGAGGAAGAACGCGCCGAAATCGCGCGGGGCCTCGAATATCCCGAAGAGTCCGCCGGCCGTCGCATGCAGACGGATTTCGTCGCGGTGCCGCCGGAATGGACGGTGGGGCAGACCATCGACTATGCGCGCGAAGACGATGAACTGCCGGACGACTTCTATGCGATTTTCGTGGTCGACGAGGACCAGCGCTTCGTCGGCGCGGTGCCGCTGGACAAGCTCCTGCGCTCGCAGCGCCCGGTGAAGATTTCCGACATCATGGCCGACGACTGGCGCGTGGTGCAGGCAACGGCCGACCAGGAAGAGGCGGCGCGCACCTTCGAGCGATATAATCTCGTATCCGCGCCAGTGGTCGATGACGACGGCAAGCTGGTCGGCGTATTGACCTTCGACGACGTGGTCGACGTCATCGAGGAGGAAGCGGCCGAGGACATCAAGGCGCTCGGCGGTGTTGCGCGCGACGAAGAAATCTCCGACTCGGTGTTTTATGCCGCGCGGTCGCGGCTGCCGTGGCTCGTTCTGAATCTCGTGATGGCGTTCTCGTCGGCGGCGATCATCGGTTACTTCTCGACTTCCATCTCGCAGATGGTTGCGCTCGCGGTGCTGATGCCGATCGTCGCCTCGCTCGGCGGCAATGCCGCGACCCAGGCCATGACCGTGACGGTGCGCGCAATCGCGACCCGCGAACTCACCGAACGCAACGCGCCGCGCATCACGCTTCGCGAATTCGGCGTCGGTTTCTTCAACGGCATCGCGGTCGCCATTCTGCTCGGCGGCGCGGCCGGCTTCTGGTTCGCGAATGCCGAGCTTGGCGCGGTGATTGCGGCGGCACTGATCATCAGCATGTGCGGGGCGGGGCTTGCCGGCATGCTGATCCCGCTCGCGCTCCAGCGCGCGGGCTACGATCCGGCCGTCGCTTCCGCCGTCTTCGTGACCACGGCGACGGACGTGCTCAGTTTCTTCTCCTTTCTCGGTTTTGCGACCTGGTGGTTCCGGCTCGGTCCCGGCGTTTAACCGGCGCTTAACCAGTAAGTCCGGTTTGTGTCGTGCGCTGACGGCGCATTAAGCAGGCTACCCGTAGCTTTCCTTGCAAAAGAGCACGGGAGTCATGGGGAAGCTGCTCGACAAACGCTGGGTCGGCGATCAGCTCGTCGCGGTCGTAGGACTGCTTGTGGCGGCAGCCATGGCGGCGCTGCTCGGCGTCGTCATGCTGGTGGCGGAGCGGGTCGACGAAAATGCGAGCGCGCGCGAGCGCGAACTCGTGCACGCGGCCGTGCTTGCCCTGAAGGCAAAAGTGCGAAGCGATCTCACCGCATTCGCCGCGCCCGATGTCGGATTCGAACTGCCGCCCGTCGAACGTTCGCGCTGGCTCTACCGGCACTATGGCTCGCGGCTCTATCAGGCGGGGCGCTACAACGAAGCCTATATTCTCGATCAGGAGGACCGCCCGCTCTATTCTTCGCGGAACGGCATGCTGCTGCGGAGTGCGGCCGATGTCGACATCGACGTGAAGCTGCTTTCCGTGGTCAACGAGGTTCGCAGCAATTTCCAGCATGCGAGCGTGATCGAAAAGCTGATGTCGAGCGATGCCGGCGAGACGCCGCCGCCGCCGACTTCCGTTTTCCGCTCGCAGTTCGTCCGCATTCACGGCCGCCCGGCGATGGTCGCGGCGATCGCTTCCGCGCCGATCTTTGCGCGCGATCATCAGCGGGTCTATGCGCCGCCGGTGGTCGCGGTCGTGAGCTATTTCGGCCGTCATACCGTGCGCGAACTGGAGACCGAAGTCTCTGTGCGCCACTTGCGCTTCTCGGAAAGTGCCGAACATCCGAAATCGGAAACCGGCATCGCCGTTGCGATGGATGATGGCGGCATGCCGGTGCACGTGTTCTGGGCCGCCAACCGTCCCGGAAAGGCGATTCTCGAACGGATCGCGCCGGCGCTCGGCGTGATCACGCTGTTCTTCGGTTTCGTAACGCTGATCGTGTTGCGCACCATGCGCGCGTCCACGCAGGAGCTTGCCGTGAGCGAGCGCCGCGCGGTGGAAATGGCCTATCGCGATCCCCTGACGGGGCTCGCGAACCGTTTGCGTCTGGTCGAGGAACTGAAGCAGCAGATACCGTCGCTTGCGCCTGGGCAGAAGCTAGGGCTGTTCTTCCTCGATCTCGACGGCTTCAAGGACATCAACGATACGCTGGGCCATCCGGTTGGCGACGAATTGCTCGCCATGGTCGGCGAGCGCCTCGAGGGCATTCTCGGCTCGAAGGGCATGACGGTGCGTTTCGGCGGCGACGAATTCGCGGTGCTCGCACCGATTTCGCAGACCGACGAGATCGCGCGCATTGCCGAACGGATCATCGAAACCGTGCGTCAGCCGGTCAATGCCGGCGATCATGTGCTGCATGTCGGGGTCACGCTCGGCGTTTCGCTCGCGCCCGAGCACGGCCGCGAACCGGAAGAACTGCTGCGCCGCGCCGATATCGCGCTCTACAAGGCGAAGGCGGAAGGGCGGGGCAGCCACCGCATCTTCGATCCCGCCGACGAAACCGTGTTGCAGAACCGCCGCGCGATCGAGCGCGATATCGAACGCGCCATGTGGCACGACGAGTTCTTCACGCTCTATCAGCCGCTTTATTCCGCCGACGGCGAACGGCTCGAAGGCGTCGAGACGCTGGTGCGCTGGCAGCATCCCGAGCGCGGCCTGGTGCCGCCGTCGGACTTCATCCACGTCGCGGAGAAATCCGGCCTGATCGTGAAGCTCGACGAATGGGTGCTGCGCAAGGCCTGCGAACACGCGCTGGAATGGCCGGAGATTTCGGTCGCGGTGAACATGTCGCCGTCGAACTTCCGCCATTCCAACCTTGCCGAGCGCGTGAAGCGCGTGGTGGAGGAAACCGGCTTCGATCCGCGCCGGCTCGAAATCGAGATTACCGAAGGCATGCTGCTCAATGCCAACGAGGATGTCCTGTTCGACCTGCAGGAATTGCGCGAGTTCGGCATCCGTTTCGCCATCGACGATTTCGGCACCGGCTATTCCTCGCTCGGCTATCTCGGCAGCTTCCCGATCGACAAGATCAAGATCGACCAGAGCTTCGTGCAGAACCTCGGCGTGAAGGAAGACGCCGCGGCGATCGTCGAATGCGTCGCGCGCCTCGGCCGTGCGCTCGGCCTCGTCGTCACCGCCGAAGG
>JAEZFA010000317.1 GCA_023417665.1 Pseudomonadota bacterium
TTCCCGGATAGTCGAAGCGGAAGCGTTCAAGAGCCCGAAAAATATGCGTAATCCTGCGTTCGATTTCTCGCCGCTGTTTCCGGCGAGCCTGCCGATGCCCGCCGCGAAATGGAACGGTGGCGCGCGCTACAACTTCACCGGCGGCAATAACGATCCCGACATGGTGCCGGTCGATGCGCTGCGGCAGGCAGCCGATGCGGTGCTGGCGCGCGAAGGGCAGTCGCTCTCGAACTATACGGTCAATACCGGGCCGCAGGGATATCTGCCGCTCCGCGAATTCGTCGCGCAGAAGCTCGCACGCGACGCGCAGATTTCCTGCAGCGCCGACGACATCGTGATGGTGTCGGGTTCGCTGCAGGCGCTCGATCTCGTCAATGCCGCGCTCTGCGAACGCGGCGATACCGTGATCTACGAGGAAGACAGCTATCAGGGCTCGATCAACCGCATGCGGCGCATGGGCGTCGAGGTGGTGGGCATCCCGCTCGATCAGGGCGGCATGCGCATGGACGTGCTCGCCGACACGCTTGCCGCACTGAAGCAACGCGGCGTGCGGCCGAAGTTCATCTACACGATCCCGACGGTGCAGAATCCGACCGCGACCATCATGGACGAAGCGCGCCGCACGGAAATGCTGCGGCTCTCGGAAGAATACGGCGTGCCGATCTTCGAGGACGACTGCTATGCCGACCTGATCTGGAGCGGCGAGCGGCCGCCGGCGCTCCATGCCATGAGTAAGCGCGGCGGCGTCATCCATATCGGCTCGTTCTCCAAATCGGTCGCGCCGGCGCTGCGGGTCGGTTACATCGTCGCGCCATGGGAAGTGCTCTCGCGCGTGCTTGCGCTGAAGACCGACGCCGGTTCTGGCGCACTCGAGCAGATGGTGCTTGCCGAATTCTGCCGCCCGCATTTCACGTCGCATGTGCCGGAGCTGCGCACGGCGCTCAAGGCCAAGCTCGAAACGCTGAAAGAATCGCTCAACGAGCAGTTCGGCACTTCCGCGGAGTTCGAGGATGCGCCGGGCGGCATTTTTCTCTGGGTCAAGCTGCCTGATGCGGTCGACAGCATGCAGCTCTACCAGAAGGCGCTCGCGGCCGGCGTTGCGATCAATCCCGGGCCGGAATGGTCGGTGAATGCGGCTGCGACGCGAAGCCGGATCCGGCTCTGCTTTGCAAGCCCTTCGCACGACGATATCCGCAAGGGGGTAGCGATCCTGGCCGAAGTCTGCCGCGACGCGTTCGGCGTACCCTTGCGCAGCGCGAACGTGCAGAAGCAGGGCTAGCGATGGCCGAGCCGGCGGAGCGCTCCATGCGCGAGCGAAGCAATCCGCTTTATGCGGTCGTGCGTGCGCTGCGGCCCCATCAATGGGCCAAGAACGCGCTCGTCTTCGTGCCGCTGGTGCTCGGCGGCCTCCTGATGGAGCCGCAAGCCTGGGTCTATGCCTGTCTCGGTTTCATCGCGCTCTCGCTTGCGGCGTCTGCGAGCTACGTCTTCAACGACCTGCGCGACCTCGAAAGCGACCGCCAGCACTGGAGCAAGAAAACGCGCCCCTTCGCCAGCGGCGATCTTTCTTCCTATGCGGGGTATGGCCTCGGCGCGATCCTGCTTGCCGCGGCGTTCGGCGTTTCGGTGTTCATCGGGCCCGAGGAAACGGTCATGTTAGGGGCCTATGTGCTGGGCTCGCTGGTCTATACGTTCTTCTGCAAGCGCGTGCCGATCCTCGACATATTCGTGATTGCGGGCCTGTTCACGTTTCGCATCGCGCTCGGGATCATGATCCTCGACGTGCGCCTGTCGCCGTGGCTCCTGATCTTCTCGATGTTCATCTTTCTGTCCTTGTCGGCGGCGAAGCGGCACACCGAGCTTCTGCGCGCGAAGCCGAACGGCAACCTGCCGATTCCGGGCCGGGGCTATGTGCGGGAGGACGCGGTGCTGCTGCTCGCGCTCGGCGTTGCCGCCATGCTCGGCGCGGTGCTGCTCAACATCATGTATCTTCTGGAGGATGCGTTTCCGAGCACGGTCTATTCCAAGCCGGCCTGGCTTTGGGCCATTCCGCCGATCATCTTTCTGTTTCTGAGCCGCGTCTGGTTGATCTCGCATCGCGGCGAGTTGCTCGACGATCCGGTCGCGTTCGCGCTGAAAGATCCGGTCAGCCTCACGCTCGGCGGGCTGTTGATTTTCGGCTTTCTTTCGGCCGTGTTCGGGCTGAACTTTTTCTCCTAGTTCTCAGGCGGCGATCGCTTTGAGCACGTCGTCCGGTTTTTCCGCCAGCAGCATGTGACCCGCGCCGGCCAGCGTCACGACCTTCGCGCCGGAGATCATTTGCGCAAGCGCCTTGCCGTTGCGCAACGGCGTCATCAGATCGCGCTCCGCAAGCACGAGCGTCGTCGGCGCGGTAATTTTCGCGGCGGATGCTTTCGCGTCATAGCCGTTGCTCGCGGCTAGATCGGCATAGAGCACGCCGGGTTTTGCCGCTTCGAGCACGCGAAGGCCTTTGCCCGTCATCCAGCCGCCCGGCGTCAGGCTGCCGCCCAGTCCTGCGCGGTGGCCGAAGCCCCAGACCGTCATCATCGCGATGGCGTCGGGCGAGCCCGCCTTGGCCGCGTCGAGCAGCGCTTCGCTCACCGGCATGGTCGCCGCAGCGGCGATCAACGCGAGGCCCGAGGCCTTGTCAGGAAAGCGCGCCGCAGTTTCGATCGCGATCAGCGAGCCGAGCGAGTGCCCGATCAGGCGCGCCGACTTCGCGCCGACCGCGTCGATGAGGGCTGCGGTCCAGCCGGCCAGCGCTTCGACCGACGTCAGCGGTACGCCGCCCGACAACCCGTGTCCAGGCAGGTCGGGGGCAAGCGCGTTGAAGCCGTTATGCGCGAACCAGCGCGTATAAAGCGCCCAGGCGGAATGGTCGAAGCCCGCGCCGTGCAGAAAGACGGCGGAAGGTTTGGCGGGATCGAAGTCCTTGCCGCCGGTCGCGATGAAAACTTCCGCGCCCTGGATGTCGATGCGCATGGTTCAGGCCTTCTGCGAGGCGCGAAGCGCCTGCGTGAGATCGTCGATGATGTCCTGCGCGTTCTCGATGCCGACCGAGAGGCGGATCAGTTCTTCGCCGATGCCGGCGGCCTTGAGTTGGCCCGCGTCCATCTGCTGGTGCGTGGTGCTGGCGGGATGAATGACCAGCGTTTTCGCATCCCCGACATTGGCGAGATGGCTTGCAAGCCGCAGGCTTTCGATGAACTTCTTGCCGGCCGCGCGACCGCCTTTCACGCCGAAGCTCACGATCGAGCCGGCGCCGCGCGGCAGCAGCTTTCCGGCGAGTTCGTGATCCTCGTGCGACGGCAGGGAAGGGTGCAGCACCCATTCCACCGCCGGGTTCTTCGAGAGCGCCGCAAGCACGGCTGCGGTATTGGCAACATGGCGCTCCATGCGTACCCCGAGCGTTTCGATGCCCTGCAGTATCTGGAAGGCATTGGTCGGAGAAATGCAGGCGCCGAAGTCCCGCAGGCCTTCCGAACGCGCGCGCATCACGAAGCCCCAGGGCCCGAACTGCTCCACGAAGTTGATGCCGTGATAGCCGGCATAAGGTTCGGTCAGTTGCGGAAACTTGCCCGAGCCGATCCAGTCGAAACGTCCGCTGTCGACGATGATGCCGCCGATGGCGATGCCGTGACCGCCGATCCACTTGGTCAGCGAATGCATCACGAGATCGGCGCCGAGATCGAGTGGCCGCGACAAAAACGGCGTCGCGAAAGTGTTGTCGATCAGCAGCGGAATTTTCGCGTCATGCGCGATCGCCGCGACCTTGGGAATGTCGAGCACTTCGAGGCCGGGATTGCCGATGGTCTCGCCGATCACGAGCCGGGTGTTCGGCTGGATCGCGGCCTTGATGCCGACATGGTCGCGCGGCTTCGCGAAAGTCGTGGTGATGCCGAAGCGCGGCAGCGTATGCGCGAGCAGGTTGATGGTGCCGCCGTAAAGCGAGGCCGAAGCCACGATATGATCGCCGGCACCGGCAAGTGTCGCGATGGCAAGGTGCATCGCGGCCATGCCGCTTGCGGTCGCGACCGCGCCGACCCCGTTTTCAAGCGCGGCAACGCGCTCTTCGAGTACGGACGTGGTCGGGTTGGAGATGCGGGTATAGATGTTGCCCGCGCGCTCGAGATTAAAGAGTGCGGCCGCGTGGTCGGCATCCTGAAACACATAGGAAGTGGTCTGATAGATCGGGACAGCCAGCGCGCCCGTGACCGGGTCGGGATGCTGCCCGGCATGCAGGCTCAGCGTTTCGAAGGCGGGCGGTTTGGGTGCGGCCATTTTCATTCTTTCGCGCAGTTGCTGGGCGCCAGTATACTCGCTGCATGGTCAGACGCGACGAGATTCGAGCCGGGGAAATTGCCGTTGCAGCGCCGGAGGCGCGCGATGCCGGCATCGTTTTCATCGGCCGCATTCACACGCCATGGCACGACCGCATGGAGTGCCCGCGACAGGGGCGGCACGACGGCCCGGTCTGCCGCATCGAGATTTTCGAGCCATGGATTGCGGGCCTCAAAGGCGTGGAGAAATACGCGCAGCTCGAGGTGCTTTACTGGCTCGACAAATCGCGCCGCGATCTGGTCGAACAAAGCCCGAAAAGCAATGGCGAGACGCATGGCACCTTTTCGCTGCGCTCGCCGGTGCGGCCGAACCCGATCGGCACGTCACTCGTGAAGTTCGAGCGGATCGAAGGTAACTCGGTTTATGTGCGCGGGCTCGATTGTCTCGACGGCACGCCGCTGATCGATCTGAAGCCCGACCGTTGCCTGTTCACGCCGCTTGCGCCGCCGCAGCCGGGCGACTTCCAGAAGGGTTGAAAACCCGCTTCAGAGCATCGGCAGGCTTTTGGCGCGTCCGCGCGGAAAGGCATTGTCGATCGCCTCGATTTCCCCCGCCTGCAGCACGAGATCGCCGGCGCCGGCATTCTCCTCGACATGGGCGACTTTCGAAGCCTTGGGAATGGCGAGCACGTTTTGGCTTCGCGTGAGAAAGGCAAGCTCGACCTGTCGCGGTGTCGCGCCATGCGCTTTCGCCACTTCGGCAAGAACTTTTCCGCCGGGCGAGGACGGGGCGGGCGAGGCCATCTGTCCGAACGGACTATAGGCGACGACGGCGACGCCGTTTCGCTCGCACCAAGGAATCACGGAATGCTCGATCGCGCGCTCGCGCAGATGATAGAGCACCTGATTGCAGGCGATCTTGCCTTTGCCCGCGATCGCAAGCGCTTCCTCGAGATCGTCGGTGTCGAAGTTCGATACGCCCCAGGAGCGGATCTTTCCGGCCGCCTTCAATTCCTCGAAGGCGGCGAAGGTTTCCTCGAGCGGGTAGGAGCCGCGCCAGTGCAGGAGATAACAGTCGAGATAATCGGTCCCGAGCTGTTTCAGCGAGCGCTCGCAGGCGGCAAGCGTGCCTTTGCGTGACGCATTGGACGGCAGCACCTTCGATACGAGGAAGACATGCTCGCGGCGCCCGGCAAGGACTTCGCCGGTCAAGGCCTCGGCGCGGCCCGAGCCGTACATCTCGGCGGTGTCGATATGGGTCATGCCGAGCTCGATGCCGCGCGTGAGCGTCCTGATCGCTTCGCGGCGCTCGGCAAGTTCGAGATTCCAGGTACCCTGTCCGATGACGGAAACGCCGGAATGTTCCGGCCCGAATGCGCGTGTTCTCATTGGTTGAGTGTTGCGGGACCGCGCGCCCGCGGTCAATGCGCGGGCTTGGTCATTACATACAGGCCGACATCGATCGCTTTGGCGCGGAAGCCGCCTTCGCAATAAGCGAGGTAATATTCCCAGGTGCGCTTGAAGCGTTTCGTGTAGCCCAAGGCTTCGATCTGGGGCCATGCGTGCTGGAAGCGGCGGTTCCACTCGTTCAGCGTACGGGCATAACTGTCGCCGAAGTTTTCGAGCGAGGCGAACCGCATGCCGGCATCCCCGATCTGTTGCAGCATCACGCCATGCGAGGGCAGCATGCCGCCGGGGAAGATGTAGCGCTGAATGAAATCGGCATTGCGGCGATATAGCTCGAAGCGTTCGTCGGCGATGGTGATGACCTGCAACACCGCGCGGCCGCCCGGGTTCAGGACTTCGGCAATCTTGCCGAAATAGGCGGGCCAGTATTTCTCGCCGACCGCCTCGATCATTTCGATGGATACCACGCGGTCGAATTTCTCGGTGATGTCGCGATAATCCTGCAACCGCAGATCGGCCTTGCCGGTCGCGCCGGCTTTGGCGATGCGGTCTTTCGCGCCGGCAAGCTGCGAGGGCGACAGCGTCAGCCCGGTGACATGCACATTGCGCTCGGTGGTGAGCCGCTCCGCCAGCCGGCCCCAGCCGCAGCCGATTTCCAGCACGCGCTCGCCGCCGTTCACCGCGAGCAGATCCATGATGCGGGAAAGCTTGTGGTCCTGCGCGTCTTCCAGCGACTGTTTCGGCGTCGCGTAGAGTGCGGAGGAATAGGTCATGCTCGGATCGAGCCACAGCCTGTAGAATTCGTTGCCGAGGTCGTAATGGGCCTCGATGTTGCGGCGGCTGCCGCTTTTGGTGTTCGCACGCAGCACATGCCGGAGCCGATGGGTGAGGCGGGTGAACCAGCGTCCGGCGGTAACTTCGCTGAGCGCGCGTTCGTTCAGGGCGGCGAGTTCGATCAGGGTGGCAAGGTCCGGCGTCGACCAGTCGCCGTCCATATAGGCTTCGGAAAAGCCGACATCGCCGCCGAACATCAGGCGGCGCATGGTGCGCCAGCGATGGAGAATGAGTGTCGCGCGCGGGCCTTCGGTTTCGCCGCGGCCTTCGACGCGGGCCCCCGACGGGGTTTCGATGATGAGGTGGCCGATCCGAAGCGAGCGAACGACGCGGGCTATCCAGCGATCGGCAAAGCGGGAATGATCGAGGACGTTTTCCAGTCCCGTCCGGCCGTCCTGCTCTCCGATCTTCCGAGCATGCGGTGACGACATTCCGCCTCGGTCTCCTTCTGTCGCCTTGAAGTCTCGTCCGAGGAAGCGTCTTAAAAGCCGCCGCGCTAGTCAACTGTTGGAGATACGGGTGGCGCCTTGATGCGCTGCAAAAGATGCCGGCCTATACTGAGCGGTACTGACCGGTAGCCGCTTTCCCTTTATCGTGTCTGCGAAATTCGAGAACGGAAATATCCGAATATGTTGTCCCAGTCCGACCGCAGCAAAGCCGCAGCCATCCTTCTGGAAGCGGAGCGCACAAAGAAACAGGCCGCCCAGCTTTCCGTCACGTTCCCCGCCATCGACATCGAGGACGCCTATGCAATCCAGCAGGAGCTGACCTCGAAAAAGCTGGAGGCGGGCAGCAAGGTCATCGGCCACAAGATCGGGCTGACCTCGAAGGCCATGCAGCAGTCGCTCGGCATCAACGAGCCCGACTACGGGCATTTGTTCGACGACATGCTGGTGGCCGACGGCGCGAAGCTGCCGCACGAGAACTACTGCGTGCCGCGCATCGAGGTCGAACTCGCCTTCGTGCTCGGCAAGCCATTGAAGGGGCCGGGCGTCGGCCTGTTCGATGTGTTGCGCGCGACCGAATATGTCGCGCCGTCGCTCGAGATTATCGACGCCCGGCTCGTCAATCCGCGAAAGATTTTCGATACGGTGGCCGACAATGGTGCGGCCGCCGGCATCGTGATCGGCGGGCGCGTGATGGAGCCGGACGATTTCGACATGCGCTGGGCGGGGGCGGTGCTCTACAAGAATTCCGAGATCGAGGAGACGGGCCTTGCCGCGGGCGTGCTCGGCCATCCCGCGCTCGGCATCGCCTGGCTTGCAAACAAGCTGGGCCCTCGCGGCATCACGCTCGAGCCCGGGCACATTCTGTTGTCGGGTTCGTTCACGCGGCCGGTGCACGCCGCGAAAGGTGATACCATTCACGCCGATTTCGGTCCGCTCGGCGGACTTGCGATTCAATTTGTTTGACGAACGCAATGTCGTCATGCCCGGCCTTGTGC
>JAEZFA010000337.1 GCA_023417665.1 Pseudomonadota bacterium
GGAACGCACCGCGATCATCCATGTGCATCCCGATGGCCGCACTGAGCGTTTTTCGTTCCGCTGGCTCAGCGAAACCTCGAACCGGCTTGCCAACGCACTTTGCGCAAATGGCGTGGCGCGCGGCGACCGCGTCATCGTCTATATGCCGCAGGCGCCGGAAGTCGCGGTCTGTCATGCGGCGATCACCAAACTCGGCGGGATCGCGCTTCCGGTCGCGATCGTGTTCGGGCCGGAGGCGCTCGCTTACCGCCTGCAGAACTCCGGCGCGACCGCGATCATCACCAATGCGCAAGGCGCTGCGCGCATCGCGGAAATCCGCAGCGAAGCGCCCGCGCTCAAGCTCGTGCTTTCCATCGACGGCGCGGAAAGCGGCGCGGAAGATTTCCACGCGCTCGTCTCGAAGGCATCGTCCTCGTTCACCGCCGCGGAAACCTCGCCCGACGATCCCGGCCTGATGATGTACACCTCCGGCACCACCGGCCAGCCAAAGGGCGCGCTGCACGCGCATCGCGTAGTGCTTGGTCATCTGCCCGGCGTGGAGATGCCGCACGATTTGTTTCCGCAGCCCGGCGACCTGTTCTGGACGCCTGCCGACTGGGCCTGGGCGGGCGGATTGCTCGACGTGCTCCTGCCCTCGCTCCATCACGGCGTGCCGGTGGTTTCGCGACGGTTCGACAAGTTCGACCCGGAAGAAGCCTATGCGCTGATGGCGAAGCACGAGATCCGCAACGTCTTCATTCCGCCGACGGCGCTGCGCATGCTGCGTTCGGCGCAAAGCCCGCGCGGACGCCATGACATCCGCCTGCGCACGCTCGGCTCGGGCGGCGAGTCGCTCGGCGCCGAAACCTACGAATGGGGCAAGGAAAATTTCGGCCTCATCATCAACGAGTTCTACGGCCAGACCGAATGCAATCTGGTGCTCGCCTCCTGCCACAAGCTCGGCGTCTCCAGACCCCGCGCCATCGGCAAGGCCGTGCCGGGCCACGACGTTGCGGTGATCCGCGAAGACGGTTCGCGTTGCGCGACCGGTGAACTCGGACAGATCGCGGTGCGCCGACCGAACCCGGTCATGTTCCTCGAATACTGGAAGCGGCCGGAGGCGACCCGCGACAAGTTCGTCGGCGAATGGATGCTTACCGGCGATCAGGGCATGCAGGATGAGGAAGGCTTCTTCTTCTTCGTCGGCCGCGACGACGATGTCATCACGTCATCGGGCTATCGCATCGGCCCCGGCGAGATCGAGGATTGCCTGATCCGCCACCCCGCGGTCGCGCTCGCGGCCGTGGTCGGCAAGCCCGATGCCCTGCGCACCGAGATCGTGAAGGCCTTCGTGCAGTTGAAGCCGGGGCACGAAGCCTCGGATGCGCTTGCCGCCGAAATTCAGGGCTTCGTCAAAACCCAGCTTGCCGCGCACGAGTATCCGCGCGAGGTCGCCTTCGTGGATTCCATGCCGATGACGACGACCGGAAAAGTAATCCGCCGCCTGCTCCGCGAGCAGGCGTGATCGCTCACGCCGGCTTCTTCCAGACGAAGACGTGCAGCCCGAGCTTGCGCTTGGTGACGAGATAGAGCATCGCCGACTCGAACATCATCGCCGCCGAGATCGCGATCGCCGCGCCGTAAAGCTGGTAATGCGGGATCAGCAGGAAGCAGAGCGAAAGATTGGTCACGAAAGCCAGCGCGTAGATCATCGCGCAGGACTTCTGCTCGCCGACCATATTCAGAAGCCGCTCGACCGGGCCGACACCGGCCCGCGCGAGCAAACCGATTGCAAGCACGAACAACAACCCATAGCCGGAATCGAAACCCTCGCCGAACAGCGAAAGCAGGAACTTGCCGACGACCAAGAGGCCGATCGTGCCTGCCAGCGACGGCCAGAACGTCCATTTGATGGAATCGGTCAGGAAGCGCTCGAGTTTCTCGCGCTCGCCGGAGACATGATACTCGGCAAAGCGATGCGCGGTTGCCGCCGAAACCGCGAAATAGACGAAGGCCACCAGCGCCAGAATTTTCGTGGCGGCGTAATAAACCGCGACCTGATCCGGCGTGACATAGAGTTCGAGCACCAGAATGTCGGCATAGGTCAGCAGGAAATAGAAGCTCTCGACCATGAAGATCGGAAACGCGGTCGCAAGCCAGAAGCGCGTCTCATAGCGGCGCGGGCCCGCAGGCACTTTTTCTTTCAGCCGCCGGTCGATCAGGAGCATCTGCGTGACGGTGACGAGCCAGTAAGCCACCACCGTCGAAACCATGGCGTAGAGCGCCGTGCTCGGGAAACCCGCGAAGTGAAATGCGGCCATCAGGCCGAGGATCACGAGCGGCCGCACGATGTAGCCCGGCGCGAGCGCCATATCGATCCAGTTGTAGGAACGCGAGATCCCGTCCTGCGCCGCCGACAAGGCGTGCATCGGCAGGCACGCGCACATCAGCACCAGCGGCACGACATACTGATTGTCGAGATAGCGCTGGAAGCCGAACAGCACGCCGATCGTGACTGCGCCAACGAGTGTCGCGATTGCCACGACCAGCCAGCGGCTCGCGAACAGATAGCCGCGCAGCCGCGGCAGGTCGCCCTGCGTGGTGTATTCGGGAATGAAGCGCTGCGCCGCCGTGCAAAGCCCGAGCGGGACCAGACTCCCGATCAGAAGCAGCCAGGTCCAGACATAGACATAGATGCCGAATTCGTAGCGGCCCATCCAGCGCGCGAGCACGATCTGTGAGAGAAAGGCGACCGCCGCACCGGCAATGCGGATCGCAAACGCGGTCGCCGCGCCGCGCCGCGCGACCGAGTGATCGCTTTCGCCGGTGAACAGACCCAACACGCGCCGGATCAGCGCATGCGCGATCTCGCGCAGGCCTTTCGGCTCGGTCCGGTCGTGATTGGCCAGTGACACGCCAATCT
Organism: Pseudomonadota bacterium; assembly: GCA_023417665.1. Classification (GTDB taxonomy): domain Bacteria; phylum Pseudomonadota; class Alphaproteobacteria; order Rhizobiales; family Xanthobacteraceae. The sequence goes on from JAEZFA010000337.1 coordinate 2,903, forward strand.
CCCTGTCATGTGCGGGCATTCGCTCGCATTTTAGGGAGAGCTAGCAG
>JAEZFA010000018.1 GCA_023417665.1 Pseudomonadota bacterium
TTTTCAAGACCGCTGCCTTAAACCACTCGGCCACCTCTCCACACGGTCCGAGGGTTATCAGAAAAGCCTGAAAGTACAATCGCACCGGCCGAACACCCTGTGTCACAGCGGTTTTCTCAGGCAGCGACTGGAAGCGGCCAGAACGTACGGTGGCCCTATCGCAACGCGACAGCGCAAATCGCCATCATCCCGCTGGGCGTCGTCGCGGCATCTTCATTGCGGCATCACGTGACGCGGCGGACACGCGCCGCGCTGCCTCAAGGCAGCGACATCGTTAACCATGTTTGCGCATCCGCCGCAGTTCTGCCCGCTTCGATAGCTTTTTTGCTTCATAAGGAAGTGGGGCGGCGAGCCCGGTTCAAGTTGCGTATCGGCCGGCGAATGATTCTTGCAAAACTCGTAAGCGCGAAAACCTGCGCCCGCGTGGCAGTGCTTCTTGCCGCGGCGGTGACGCTTGCAAACTGCAAGACCGTTTCCGGCTTCGACCCGAAATACGGGGTCACCGCGAGCCCGCGGAAGTTTCGCGACGGCGATGTGATCCCGAAAGGCAACGGCCGCTATCACGTCGGCAAGCCTTATGTGATCGCCGGCATCACCTATGTCCCGAAGGAAGACCCGCATTATCGCGCGGTCGGCACGGCTTCCTGGTACGGCGACGCCTTCCACGGCCGCCTCACGTCGAACGGCGAAATCTTCGACATGCGCGCGCTGACCGCAGCGCATCCCACCTTGCCGCTGCCGAGCTATGTCCGCGTCACCAACCTCTCGACCGGAAAATCGCTGGTCGTGCGCGTGAACGATCGCGGACCGTTTCATTCCAGCCGCGTGATCGACGTTTCCTCGCGCGCCGCCGAACTGCTCGGCTTCCGCCATCACGGCACGGCGCGGGTGCGGGTCGAGTATGTCGGCAGGGCGAACCTCGACGGTTCCGACGACCGCAGGCTGGAGGCAACGCTTCGCCATAACGCCCCGGCGCCCGCACCCAATCAGGTGCGGATCGCGCAGGAAAAGCCTTTCGTCGAGCAGCCCGAAGCACCCGCCGTCCTGCGCCGCCGCACGACGCGGATCGCGACTGCGGCCCCGGTTGCGCCGCAGGCGACCAGTGTTCCGGCGTCCTTCACGCCGGCGTCGCTCACAGGCCGCGGCCTCTACTGATCCTCCGGCGTTGATCGTCTGTTGCCTGCCGAGTAAGGGTACGGCTGCGACGACAGGTTCCATGATCGAGCAGGAAGGATCACGGCAGTTATGCCATTGCGACGCCGCCTGCGCGGCCTCCTGGCCGGTTTTCTCATCGCGACGCTTGGGCCTCTGGCGGCCTTCGCGCAGCCGCAGAACATCAGCGCGGAACACGTCGTCCTGATGGACCTGCAGTCGAATTCCGTGCTGTTTTCCCGCGGCGCCGACGACGCCGTGCATCCCGCGAGCATGACCAAGCTGATGACGCTGGCGGTTGTGTTCGACGAACTGAAAGCGGGCAAGCTCAAGCTCGATACCGAGTTTCCGGTGAGCGTTCACGCCTGGCGCACCGGCGGCGCTCCGTCCGGCACCGCCACCATGTTCGCGGCGGTCCGCAGCAACATCCGCGTCGAGGATCTCATCATCGGCGCGGCCGCCGTTGCCGGGAACGATGCCTGCATCATTCTTGCCGAAGGCATTTCCGGAAGCGAGGCCGCCTTCGCGGACCGCATGAACCGGCGCGCCGCCGAACTCGGCCTGACCACTGCGCGCTTCCGCAACCCCACGGGCTTTCCGCACCCGGAACAGAAAATGTCGGTGCGCGATCTCGCGACGCTCGCCGCCTACATCATCCGCGAGCATCCGGCTTATTATAAATACTTCGCGGTGCCGGAAATCACCTGGAGCAAGGTGAAACAGAGCAACCGCAACCCGCTGTTCGGTTCGTCGCTCGGCGTGGATGGCTTCACCGCCGGACATGACGAACAGAGCGGCTACGGGTTCGTCTCGTCCGCGGTCCAGAACGGACGGCGGCTGATTGCCGTCGTGCACGGCGCAAAATCCGAGAAGGACAGGCTGGAGGATACCCGCCGGCTGCTCGACTGGGGATTCCGCGCGTTCAGCGACCGCCTGGTCTTCACCAACAAGAGCCCGATCGCTCACGCCAGCGTATTCGGCGGCGCGAGCGGAAGCGTCGCGCTCGTAGGAGCGAACGACATTCACATTCTGTCGCTGCAGTCGGGCGGCGAGCGGTTTACCGCCCGCGTCTATTACGAAGGTCCGCTGCGCGCGCCGGTGAAGAAGGGCGCGGAGGTCGCGAAGCTGCGCATCTATCGTGGCGATCAGGTCGCGCTCGAGGCGCCGCTTTATGCCGCCGACGACGTGCCGGCTGGCGGCATCGCCGGGCGCGCCTTCGACGCGACCTATGAGTATGTCGGCAACCTCATGCGCGCCGGCCTGCGCAAATTGCTCGCGCGGGGCAGCTGATGCGCGGGCGCTTCATCACTTTCGAAGGCGGCGAGGGCGCGGGCAAGTCGACGCAAGTCTCCGAACTCGCCGCAAGGCTTGAGGCATCGGGGCTGGAAACGGTCGTCACGCGCGAGCCCGGCGGCTCGCCCGGCGCAGAAGCCATGCGGCATTTGTTGCTGGAAGGCATGATCAAGCCGCTCGGGCCGACCGCGGAAACCATGATCTTCGCTGCCGCACGCGACGATCACCTGCGAACCACCATCGAACCGGCACTTGCCCGCGGCGCATGGGTGATCTGCGACCGCTTCATCGACTCCACCCGCGTCTATCAGGGCGCACTCGGCAACGTCGACAAGCGCATCATCCGCGCGCTCGAGCGGGCGACGGTCGGCGACAATATGCCGGACCTTACGTTCGTGCTCGACGTGCCGGTCGAGATCGGCTTTGCGCGCGTCAAAAGCCGCGGCCAGCCGCGCGACCGTTTCGAGGCGGAAGAGCTGGAATTTCATGTGCAGTTGCGCGAAGCATTTCGCGAGATCGTGGATGCGGAGCCCGCGCGTTGCGTGCTGATCGACGCTTCGCAAACCCCGGAAGTGGTCGCGACCGATATCTGGATGACCGTGGTGGACCGCCTGCTGAAAGTCCGCGACGACGAAGCCGCGCCGAGGATCGCCAGTTGATTACCGATCCCGTCGAAGGCGACCGGCTGGCAGGAAGCCCGCATCCGCGCGAGCGCTTCGATCTCGTGGGGCACGAGGCGGCGGAAAGCGAACTGCTTGCCGCGTGGCAGGCCGGACGGCTTCCGCATGCCATCCTGCTCGGGGGACCGCAGGGCATCGGCAAGGCGACGCTGGCCTATCGTCTTACGCGTTTCGCGCTCGCCGGCGGGCGCGATGGCGCGCAGGACCTTTCGCTGCCGCCGGATCATCCGGTCTCGCGGCAGGTGGCATCCTTGTCGCATCCCGATCTGCTGGTGCTTCGCCGCATCAAGGAAGACGACAAGAAGGCGATGTCGCAGGTCATCCGGGTCGAGGACACGCGGCGCATTGCGTCGTTCTTCGGCTCGACCGCGGCCTATGGCGGCTGGCGCGTCTGCATCGTCGATGCGGTCGAGGACATGAATGCTTCGAGCGCGAATGCGATTCTGAAACTGCTGGAGGAGCCGCCGCCGCGCTCGCTGTTCTTGCTGGTTTCGCATACGCCGGGACGGCTGCTGCCGACGATCCGCTCCCGCTGCCGCCGCCTCGATCTCAGCCCGCTTTCGACTTCCGAAGTCGGCGATGCCCTGCGGCTGCTTGCCGGCGACATCCCGGAGCTTGCGTCGGCCGATCTGGATGAGGCCGCCGAAGCCGCGCAAGGCAGCGTCGGCCGCGCGTTGTCACTTCTGCTCGGCGGCGAAGACAACCTCGCGGTCCTGAACCTGACGCGAGAGCTCCTCGCGAAGCTGCCCGACGTGCCGGCGGGATCGATCGCGGCACTCGGCGAGAAGCTGCGCGGCGACAATCTCGAAGTCTTCGCCGAAGCAGTGCAGGACTGGCTCGCGGAAGCCGCGACCGGCGACGGCACGCCCGCGCGCCTTGCACAGTTTGCCGAAGCATGGGACAAGGTCCGCCGCGCCACGGCGACCGCCGAGATCTATAATCTCGACCGTAAGCCCTTGGTGTTTCAGGTCTTTACGATGCTCTCCGAAGCGGCCCGCGGCTGAAGCCGAGAAGGGGGCAAGGGAAGTTCTTGTCATGGCGGACAAGCCGCGTTTTTACATCACGACCGCGATTTCCTATCCGAATGGCGCACCGCATATCGGCCACGCCTATGAGGCAATCGCAACCGACGCCATCGCGCGCTTCAAGCGGCTCGACGGCTACGACGTGTTCTTCCTCACCGGTGTCGACGAGCACGGCTTGAAGATGACGCAGACCGCGGCCGCGCAGGGCGTGACGCCGCGCGAGCTTGCCGACCGCAACGCGCCGCTGTTTCGCGCGATGTGCGATGGCCTGAATATCTCCTACAGCCGTTTCATTCGCACGACCGAGCCGGCGCATTATGAAGCGAGCCGGGCCATCTGGAAAAAGATGGAGGACGCCGGCGACATCTATCTCGGCACCTATGCCGGCTGGTATTCCGTGCGCGACGAAGCGTTCTATGCCGAGTCCGAAACCGAAGTCGGCGAGGACAAGGTGCGGCGCGGCCCGCAGGGCACGCCAGTGGAATGGACCGAGGAGAAGACCTACTTCTTCAAGCTTTCGGCCTATGGCGACAGGCTGCTCGCGCATTACCGCGACAATCCCGGCTTCATCATGCCGGAGACCCGCCGCAACGAAGTCGAGAGCTTCGTGAAAGCCGGATTGCAGGATCTTTCGATCTCGCGAACCACGCTGACCTGGGGCGTTCCGGTTCCGGGCGCGGACGGCCATGTGATGTATGTCTGGGTCGATGCGCTGACGAATTACATCACCGGCGTCGGCTACCCCGATACGAACGCGGAGAACTTCAAGAAATACTGGCCTGCCGACATCCACGTCATCGGCAAGGACATCGTGCGCTTCCATGCGGTCTATTGGCCGGCATTTCTGATGTCGGCCGGCATCGCGCTTCCGAAAAGCGTGCATGGGCACGGTTTTCTGTTGAACCGCGGCGAGAAGATGTCGAAGACGCTCGGCAATGTCGTCGATCCGCTGGAAATGGCAACGCATTACGGCGTCGATCAGCTTCGCTACTTTTTCCTGCGCGAAGTGCCCTTCGGCCAGGACGGCAGCTATAGCCACGAAGCGATCGTCAACCGCACCAACGCCGATCTCGCAAACAACCTCGGCAATCTCGCGCAGCGCTCGCTTTCGATGATCGCGAAGAACTGCGCCGCCGCGGTCCCGGAGCCCGGCACGCTTGGGGAAGCCGACAAGGCGATCCTCGCCGCGGCCGATGCCTTGCTGCCGCAGGTGCGCGAGCACATGACGACGCAGCAACTGCATCTCGTATTGCAGGCGATCTGGTCGGTCGTCGCCGACGCGAACCAGTATTTCGCCGCAAGCGCGCCGTGGGAGCTTCGCAAGACCGATCCGGCAAAGATGGCGACCGTGCTGTGGACCACGGCGGAAGTGGTGCGGCAGGTCGCGATCCTCGCGCAGCCTTTCGTGCCGGCGGGAGCCGCCAAACTGCTCGACCTGCTCGCCGTGCCTGAAAGCGGCCGCGACTTCGCGTTCCTCGGAGAGAAGGGCCGCCTCAAGGCCGGCACGCCACTGCCGGCACCAAGCGGCATCTTCCCCCGGTTTATCGACCCCGAGGAAGGCAAAGCCTGAGCCATGCTGGTCGATAGTCATTGCCATCTCGACTTCCCGGATTTCGCGGCGGAGCGCGATGCGATCGTTGCGCGCGCGCGTGCCGAAGGCGTCGGGCTGCTCGTGACCATCAGCACCAAGGTTCATAAATTCGCGGAAATCCGCGCCATCGCGGAAGCCTATGACAACGTCTTCTGTTCGGTCGGGACGCACCCGCATCACGCCGACAAGGAGCCGGAGATCACGACCGCCGATCTCGTGAAGCTCGCCGAACACCCGAAGGTGGTCGCGATCGGCGAGGCCGGGCTCGACTATTTTCGCAACAACAGTTCGGTCGAAGGGCAGGAACAGGGCTTCCGCCGCCATATCGCGGCGACGCGCGAAACCGGGCTGCCGCTCGTGATCCATGCGCGCGAGGCGGATTCCGACGTTGCACGGATTCTGGAGGAAGAAAGCGCCAAAGGCCGCTTTCCTTTCATCCTGCATTGCTTCACCGGCGGACAGGACCTCGCGGACCGCGGCATCGCGCTTGGCGGTTACGTTTCCTTTTCCGGCGTCATCACCTTCAAGAAGAACGACGCACTACGCGCGATCGCGGCAAGCATTCCCGACGACAGGATTCTCGTCGAAACCGATGCGCCGTTTCTCGCGCCCGAGCCGTATCGTGGAAAACGCAACGAGCCGGCCTTCGTGACGAATACGGCAAGAGCACTCGCGGCCGCGCGCGGCACCGACTACGATACCGTCGCGCGGCAGACCACGGACAATTTCTTCCGCCTCTTCTCCAAAGTGCCGAAGCCGTCCTAAACTCGCGGCAATGAGCTTTACCTTCACCATCCTGGGCTGCGGATCGTCCGGCGGCGTGCCGCGTGTAGGCCAAGGATGGGGCGCCTGCGATCCGGCCAATCCGAAGAACCGCCGCCGCCGCTGTTCGCTCCTGATCGAGCGCGAGGAGAACGGCGGGCGCACTACGGTGCTGATCGATACGTCTCCAGACCTGCGCGAGCAGCTGCTGGGTGCCGATGTCACCGCCATCGACGCGGTGCTGTATTCCCACGATCACGCCGATCATACCCACGGCATCGACGACCTGCGGCCGCTGGCACTGGTCCAGCGCAAGCGCATCGACGTCTATGCCGACGAAGCCACCTCCCGGCTCCTGCACGACCGTTTCGGCTATTGCTTCGAGACCCCGCTCGGCAGCGACTACCCACCGATCCTGCAGGAACATCGTATGCGGGAAGGGCGCGCGGTCACGATCGGCGGGCCCGGCGGCGAGATCACTGCGCTGCCGTTTCCCATGCAGCACGGCTCCACCAGGGCGCTGGGCTTTCGCATCGGCAACGTGGCCTATTCCTGCGACGTGAACGACCTGCCGCCGGAGAGCGTGGCCGCGCTCGAAGGGCTCGATCTCTGGATCGTGGATGCGCTGCGCTACCGGCCGCACCCCAGTCATTTCTCAGTCGATGAGACGCTGGGCTGGATCGCGCGGCTGAAACCGAAGCGGGCGATCCTGACCAACCTGCACACCGATCTCGATTACGAGACGCTGCGGGGCTCGCTTCCGGATACGGTCATCCCTGCCTACGACGGCATGACAATTTCCGTTGATTTTCAATCGGATTCGTCGGATCGATAAAGCACCAGTCGCTTAGCGTGCCAACATTAGAAAGCACGACCAGATCGTCTTACAAGTCATTGATTCTTATCGGTTCTGATAGCCGTACCCGACGAGATCAAGCCCGGTCCAGTGCCCGTCCATGATTTCGTTGTCCTCGGCGAGCGCCTCGGAAACCAGCGACGGCGCCTGATCGATGACCCGGTTGCGGCCGGTGCGC
>JAEZFA010000024.1 GCA_023417665.1 Pseudomonadota bacterium
CCTTCGGCCGACAGCTTCGCCGCGCGCGCAAAAATCACCGCATTCTCGCCGAGCGTCTTGACGACATCGTTCGGAGAAACAATTTCAAACGAAGCATCGCGCTCGCGGAACGCGCGGATCTGCGCGCCGTTCTCGTCGTCGAGCAGCGAACAGGTGATGTACACCAGCCGCCCGCCCGGCTTCACGAAACGCGCCGCCTCGTCGAGCAGCGACGATTGCTCCTTCAGCCGAATTTCGAGCGCGCCGGGGCGCGTGCGCCATTTCGCATCAGGGTGACGCCGCCACACGCCGCTGCCGCTGCAGGGCGCATCGAGCAGCACGAGGTCCATCTTCGCTTCGAGATCGGAAAGCACGTCCTGCTTTCCTTTCGGCGAACGCACCTGCACGTTGCGCACGCCCGCACGGCTCATGCGCTCATGGATCGGCGCGAGACGGCGCAGATCGCTGTCATAGGCGAAAATCTGTCCCTTGTTTTCCATCGCCGCGGCCAGCGCCAGCGTCTTGCCGCCCGCGCCCGCGCAGAGATCGAGCACCTGCTCGCCCGCGCTGGCGCCTGCGAACAACGCGGCTAGCTGCGAGCCTTCGTCCTGCACTTCGAAATCGCCCTTGAGAAACGACGGCTCGGAGGTCACCGGCGGCTGGCGGCCATCGTCGCCGAGTTCGATCCGCAATCCATGCGGCGACCAGCGCGACGGCGCGGGGTTCAGATGCGAAAGCTCCTTCGCGACACCGTCGCGCTCGCCCTTGAGTGTGTTCACGCGCAGATCGAGCGGCGCGCGGCTCGCAAGCGCCATGCCCTCTTCCCAGCGCTCGTCGCCGAAGACCTTGGCGAGTTGCGGGTCGAGCCATTCTGGATAGTCGCCTGCGATATGCGGCGGCGCCTTGCCGAGCGAGCCTTCCTCGAGCCGCTTGCGCTCGTCTGCCGTCAACGCCTCCGGGGCGAAGCGCGAACCATCGCAAAGCTTCGCGATCTCGTCGGCATTCATGCGCCGCGCAAGCCGCAGCGCCCCGAGCATGATCGCGCGCGGCGTCTCGGCTCCCATGAGCCAGGCCGAGGACGCGCGGCGGCGGAGCGCATCGAACATCAGCGCGCCGATGGCGTTGCGATCACCCGAACCGGCAAAGCGATGCGCTCGTCCCCAGTCGCGCAGCACATCGGCGCCGGGGCGTTTCTTCGCTTCGATTTCGGTCAGGACTTCAATGGCGGCGGCAAGCCGGGCGGCGGGGGTCATGCGGCTGCTTACAGGGCGAAAGCGCCCGCTTCAATAGCCGCGAAGAAGCGATCGAGATCCACCGCGAGACGATGATCCACGATTTCGAGATAATCCGCCCAGTCCTCGTAGCGCGACAGCTCGGTTTTGCCGTCGGTAATGCCGCGAAGCCCGATCATCGGCACGCCGAAGCGCCTTGCCGCGCGATAGACCGCGTAGCTCTCCATATCGACCATGTCGGCGTGGATCGCGTCATACATCGCCCCGGACACGATGCTTGCGCCGGTCGCGATCGACGCGGCCGCGATGCCGGGAATCCGATACGGTATCTCGATGACCGCAGGCTCGCCGAGAAACGGCACCAGGCCGCGCGCGAAACCGAGCGGCGTGCAGTCCATGTCGCGGTAGCTCACGCTTGCAAGCTGATAGACCTCGGCATGTTCGAGCGTCTTCGAGCCCGCCGAGCCGAGCGAGAATACGAGATCGGGGATCTCGCCGCGTGCGTGCAATTCTCCGAGTGCGGCGCTGGTGGCGGCGGCGGCCTCGACCGGCCCTACCCCGGTGACGAGCGGCGCGATACGCGCTTTCAGCTCCGCCCCGTATTCCTGTTCGGTCGCCATCACGAACAGGACGGAAGGGCCGCGCCCTTTCCAGAGCCGCCAGGGCTGCATCGCTTCAGGCGCCAGTTAGGATCTGGAACGCGAAATAGACCCACAAGATCACCAGCGCGAACAGGCCGACGACATAAACGGCAAAGCGCTGCGGCACCCGGTTCGACGTGGTGTGGATCAGCATGTGCAGGACGCGCGAGACGACGAAGACCCACGACAGCACGACGAAAACGAGATCGGCTTTCCTGGTCAGCAGCGCAAAGGCGACGAGAACGTAGAAGAGAACCGGAAGCTCGTACTGGTTGTGATAGGAGTTCGATATCTGCTTCGGGCGGTCCGGCCAGGCTTCCTTGCTGAGTGCAACATCCTTCATGCGGACCTGTCTGGAACGGATCGAGCGGCTGCGTTCGTAGCCCATCCAGAACGACAGCATGAACGTCATCGCAATCAGCACGAATACCGGGAGCAGGATCGTCGGCACGGTCATGGGGGAATGCTTTCAGATGAGAGAGATGTGCAGCGTGAGCCAGATCAACATCAGCAGAAGCACGAGCGCGCCGGCGCGGAACGACAGGCTGCGGTATTTGCGGGTGTTCGACGTGGTGTGAACGTAAGCCTGCGCCGCCCGGCACAACACATAGAGCCAGGACAGCGTGACGAATACGAGGTCGGCCTCCTTCGTCACCAGTCCGACGATGACGAGCGCGTAGAAGACGACCGGCAGTTCGAGCGAGTTCTGATAGGCGTCCCCGAACTGCGCGGCGCGCGGCGGCCAGGGGTTGCTGCCGCGCAGCAGCAGGTCCTCGGTTTTCACCGCGCCATCCCTCACTGCACGGCGGCGGGTGATGACCATGCCGAACATCAGCAGGAAGGTGATGAAGGCCTGCGCCAGCAGCGGGCCGAGAATGGCAAGCGTCGTCATGGGCGCGGACTCACTTGTTGAGCTGTTCGAGATTGGGCGTGATGCCGGTGATGCAGGTATCGCTGCCGCGATCGCCGGGATAGACATCGACGATCGAGAAGCGCACCCATTGCGGCTTCACGGCGCGGCGCAGCCTGATCGTGTGCTCGCCGTCCTTGTCGGGCAGCGTCACCACGTCGGCGTAGCGGTCGCTGGTCTGGATGCGAAGCCGCTTCACCCGGCTGTTGTTCCTGAAGGAGTCCTGCGACTTCTGATTGCCGTTCCGGATCGCCAATTCCTGCAGGCGCACGGCGGGCTTGAAATGCAGCGTCACGGTTTCGCCGATGCCGTAACCGACCGCGCCTTCGCACCATACCTTGCCGCTTTCGCCGCTCACGAAGGCTTCCGGCCCGAACAGGAGATCGCCTTCCGCTGCCTTGGCGGTATTGACGCAATAGCGCAATTCCGCGAACTGGCCGTTCTGCGTCGCGCACTGCTCCTTGGGCTTGGGCTGCGCCGCCGCGGCGCCCGCCGACACGATAAGCGCCAACATCAGCGCTATATTCCGTAGCGTCATTTTCCGATTCCCGTCGCGATGCGCGAATGTTGTAATCCGGGCATCATCACTTCGCGAGTCCCTGTCGTTCATGTCAGCCGATCCCGCCTTTACCGGCCAGCGCCCGCTCCTCGCGGAATTGCAATCCCATCTCGAGAACAACGAAAAGGTGCGCTGGGCCTCGCGCCCCGATGTCTATTCGGTCGCAATCAGCAAAGGCGGCCTTGGCTTCGTCGGTATCGCGTGGCTTGGGCTGACCCTACTTGTCTATTTTCTAGGCTGGATCGGCACCGGCGTACTGTTCCCGGTTGCGCTGGTCGGTGGCGCTTTCCTGCTTTCGCCTTTCGTCCTGCTCATGGAGAGCGACCGGACGATCTACGCGATCACGAACCGCCGCGCGCTGATCGTGCACAATGGCATGAAGCACGAGGTCGTAAGCGTCCCGTTCGTTCAGATGGATGATGAACTCGAAGTGCTGGAGACGCGCCGCGGCGCGGGGCATATCTATTTCCAGTCGAACCGCTCAACGCGCATGCGCGATGTCGATTACACCGGCAAGCTCGCGTTTCGCGATGTCGGCCGCGCAAGAGATATCGCGAAAATTCTGGATGCTGCGCGCGGGCGCTAGAATACCACTCACTTCGATTTCATTTGGCGTGAGGGGCGACGCGGCTATACTTTTCCACGCGACGAAGAATGTTCCCGCACACAACAAAATGGAACCTGAATCATGCGGCTCGATCGGCGTTTGTTTCTGCAAGCGGGCGCGAGCGCCCTTCTCGTCTCTCCGGCGCTCGCCCAGAGCGTTCCGGGCGGCCCCGGCAATTCCGATTTCAATCTCGGCAGGACGTGGCGCGTGATCGAATCCGGCGTCAACGGATTTCTCTGGGAAGGCACCTGGACGCGCCGCGGCGACAGCAACTTCTTTCTCGCGCACTGGCGCGAGGTCCGCAAAAGCGGGGGCGAACTCCGGGACACCATCGAATTCAAGGGCGTGAACGGCGACGAGGTGCAGTTATACCGCGTGTCGCTCAACGGTTATTATTACGGCAAGCTCAATGCCGAGCGCACCAAGATCGTGAGCGGCCGCGCGAGCTGGTATGCCGCCGGCGACAGCTGGAACGCCGACATCATCGCGTAACGCTTACATCCGATAGTTCGGGCTCTCGCGCGTGATGGTCACGTCATGGACGTGGCTTTCGCGCAGGCCCGCGCCGGAAATGCGCACGAACTGCGCCTTCTCGCGGAAGTCCTTCATGGTCTTCGCACCGACATAGCCCATCGACGCGCGCAGGCCCCCGACTAGCTGGTGCAGCACGGTCGCGACCGGGCCCTTGTAGGGCACCTGTCCCTCGATGCCTTCCGGCACGAGCTTGAGCGAATCCTTGATGTCCTGCTGGAAGTAGCGGTCCGCCGAGCCGCGCGCCATCGCGCCGACCGAACCCATGCCGCGATACGACTTATAAGAGCGGCCCTGATAGAGATAGACCTCGCCGGGGCTTTCGTCGGTGCCGGCAAGCAGGGTGCCGATCATCGCGCATTCGGCGCCGGCGGCCAGCGCTTTGGCAAGATCGCCGGAGAACTTCACGCCGCCGTCGGCGATCACCGGAATGTCGGACTTCTTCGCCTCCTCGGCGGCATCCAGAATTGCAGTCAGTTGCGGCATGCCGACGCCGGCGACCACGCGCGTGGTGCAGATCGAGCCGGGGCCGATGCCGACTTTGACGGCATCCGCGCCCGCATCAATCAGCGCCTTGGTGCCTTCCGCGGTCGCGACGTTGCCCGCCACCACCTGCACGGCATTGGAGAGCCGCTTGATGCGCGCGACCGATTCCAGCACGCGGCGGGTATGGCCGTGCGCGGTATCGACCACGATGACATCGACGCCGGCATCGACCAGCGCCTCGGTCCGCGTATAGCCGTCGTCGCCAACGGTCGTCGCGGCGGCGACGCGAAGCCGGCCCTGCTCGTCCTTGCAGGCGTTCGGATTGGCGACCGCCTTTTCGATATCCTTCACGGTGATGAGGCCGACGCAGCGATAGCTCTCGTCGACCACCAGGAGTTTTTCGATGCGGTGCTGATGCAGCAGGCGCTTGGCGACGTCCTGCGTCACGCCCTCGCGCACCGTGACGAGGTTTTCCTTGGTCATCAGTTCGGCGACGCGCTGGGTCGGATTGGTGGCGAAGCGCACGTCGCGGTGGGTGAGAATGCCGACCAGCTTGCCGTTGCCCTTTTCGGTAACCGGAACGCCGGAGATCGAATTGGCCTTCATCAGTTCGAGCGCTTCGGCAAGCGTCGATTCCGGCTCGATGGTGAGCGGATTGACCACCATGCCGCTCTCGAACTTCTTCACCCGGCGCACCTGCTCGGCCTGCATCTGCGGGTCCATGTTCCGGTGCAGGACGCCGATGCCGCCGGCCTGCGCCATGGCAATGGCGAGCCGCGCTTCGGTGATCGTGTCCATGGCCGCGGACAGGATCGGGATATTGAGGGTGACGGAGCGGGTGAGCCGCGTGCGGACTTCCGCCTCGGAAGGCAGCACGTCGGATAGGCCGGGCTTCAGGAGCACATCATCGAAGGTGAGCGCTTCCCGCGCGAGGCCGTCAGTGAGACGGTTCATCGCCAACTCCTGTTCACCGGACTTATGCCGGAAAGATGGCAGCGGGCGCGTCTGTAGTCGCGCGCGGTGCCGGGTTGGCAAGTGTCGCTATCATAGCGGCCCCAAAAGGCAAGGTGCCGTAACGCATCCAAGCCCTTGAACCCCTGCATATATCCACACTTCCCCGCTATAATCCCCGGCAACAATCCGGAGGAAAGCCATGACCGATCTCGTCCGCACTGCCGTCGAAGGCGGCGTGCTCACCTTGACGCTGAACCGCGCCGACAAAAAGAACGCACTTTCCAAGGCGATGTACGGGGCGATCGTGCAGGGCATGGTCCGGGCGGAGGAAGAACCGGGCATCCGGGCGGTGCTGTTTCAGGCGGAAGGCGACTTCTTCACTTCCGGCAACGACATCGCCGACTTCACCGAGATCGCGATGGGCAAGACCGCGCCGAACGATGCCGCGGCAAGCCCGTTCCTTATGGCGCTCGCCTCGGCCACCAAGCCGCTGGTCGCCGCCGTGCAGGGCCACGCGGTCGGCGTCGGCACCACCATGCTCATGCATTGCGACGTCGTGGTGATCGCGGACGACGCGAAACTGACCGTGCCGTTCGTCAATCTCGCGCTGGTGCCGGAGGCCGCCTCCTCCATGCTGCTGCCGGCCCGCATCGGCTATGCGCGGGCCTACAAGATGTTCGCGCTCGGCGAGCCGCTCGCCGGCAAAGAGGCCGCGGCCCTCGGGGTCGCGACCGAATCGCTGCCCGCGGCGCAGGTGCGCGCCAGGGCGCTGGACTATGCGCAGCGTCTTGCTAAACAGCCGGCCGGCGCGCTGAAAATGACCAAGCAACTGATGCGCGATCCGAGCCTCATCAAGCGGGTGATGGAAACCGAAGGGGCCGCGTTCAAGGAACGGCTGCGCTCGCCGGAAGCGCTCGAGGCCTTCCGCGCCTTCGCCGAACGCCGCCCGCCGGATTTCACGAAGGTGGCGTAAGGCGCGGATCGACATGGCGAATCTCGCCGGGCTGCACGTTGCGAAGGCGAACATGGTAGGCGCAACAATTACCGACTGCCGTATCCGCGACGAGCTTACCGCTCGCGCGAATTGAAAGTGCAATAACGGCAATGCCCACTCAATCGAATGACGCCGTCGCACGGCGCAACATCTTCGTGCTTACGGCGGCGCAGGCGCTCGGCGCCGCAAGTCCGCCGATCATCATTTCGCTCGGCGGTCTGTTCGGGCAATCGCTTGCGTCCGCGCCTTCGCTCGCCACGCTTCCGGTAAGCGTTTTCAATCTGGGCCTCGCGGCCGGCACTTTGCCCGCGGCATATTTCATGCGCCGTCTGGGACGACGCCACGCCTATCTGCTCGGCGCGATGTTCGGCATGGCGGGAGGATTGATCGCGGCGTTCGGCATTTCGAGCGCGTCCTTCGTGCTGTTCTGCCTCGGCACCTTCATTGCGGGATTCTATGCGGCCTATGTCCAGAGCTATCGCTTCGCCGCGACCGATTCCGCGACCGGCGACCTTCGCGCCAAGGCAATCTCCTGGGTGATGGTGGGCGGCCTGATCGCCGCGATCATCGGCCCGCAACTTGTGATCTGGACGCGGGAGTCGATTCCGGGGACGGCATTCGCGGGCAGCTTTCTCAGTCAGGCGGTGCTCGCCGCGCTCGCGATACCCGTGCTTCTCCTGCTCCGCGCTCCCGCGCCGGCGAGCAATGCCGCCGGTCAGGCGGACGGCGGGCGGACCGTCTTGCAGCTGCTTGCCACGCCGCGCTTCCTGCTCGCGGTGATCGCGGGCGTAGTGTCCTACGGGCTGATGACCTTCGTGATGACGGCCGCGCCGCTCGCGATGGTCGGCCATGGCCACTCCGTCGATCACGCGGCGCTCGGCATCCAATGGCATGTGCTTGCGATGTTCGGGCCGAGCTTCGTGACCGGCTCCCTGATCAACCGCTTCGGCAAGGAGCGGGTAACCGCGACCGGCCTTTTGCTGATCGCCGTTTCCGGCGCGGTCGCGCTTTCCGGGCTGCATCTCGCGCACTTCTGGCTGTCGCTGATCCTGCTCGGGATCGGCTGGAATTTCGGCTTCATCGGCGCGACCGCGATGGTGGCCGATGCGCACACGCCGGCGGAGCGCAACAAGGCGCAGGGCACCAACGATTTCATGGTGTTCGGGATGGTCGCGGCGGCATCCTTCTTCGCGGGAAATCTGCTGCACGCCTCTGGCTGGCAGACCATCAACTGGCTGATCTTTCCCGCCGTCGCCTTCGTGCTGGTGCCGCTGGTCTGGAGTTCGGCATCGACCGGGAAATCATGATATCAGCGATCTCCCGCGCAGCACGTCGTAAACCCGGGAATACGCCATGGATATTTCCAAGATTTCCGCAGGCCGCCAGCCGCCCAGGGATTTGCACGCGATCATCGAAATCCCGCTCGGCGGGCTTCCGGTAAAATACGAGATCGACAAAGGCTCGGGCGCGCTGTTCGTCGACCGCTTTCTGCACACGGCGATGTTCTATCCCGGCAATTACGGCTTCATCCCGCAGACATTGTCCGCGGACGGCGACCCTTGCGATATTCTGGTTGCAAGTCAGGTGCCGGTAGTCCCGGGCGCGGTGATCCGCTGCCGCCCGGTCGGTGCGCTGATGATGGAAGACGAAGCGGGTGGTGACGAAAAGATTCTCGCGGTGCCGGTCGATGCGCTGCATCCCTATTACTCCGGCGTTCAGAGTTATCGCGATCTTCCGCATCTGATGTGCGAGCAGATCGCGCACTTTTTTCAGCACTACAAGGATCTTGAAAAAGGCAAATGGGTCTCGATCGTCAAATGGGTCGATGCGAAGGAAGCCGAAGACCTGATCCTCGAGGGAATCAAGCGCGCGAAGGAAGCCAAATAGTCTGCGCCAAAAAAGCGAGCCTCATTATCGCGCGCGGCTGAAGGATTGCGTCGAAGCCGCCTCATCTCGCCAGAGCCACGCAGCCAGTGCGACCGCGACGATCATACCGGCAAGCTGACACAGGATGAAAACCTGCACGCTCTCCGGCGCGATGCCCGCGAAAGTATCCGAGAACGCTCTTGCAATTGTGATGGCCGGGTTCGCAAACGAGGTCGAAGACGTGAACCAGTAGGCCGACGCGATGTACAAGCCGACCGCTGCCGGGATCGACTGCGCGTTCCTCTGCTTGAGGCCGAAGATCACAAGAACCAGTCCGAACGTCGCGACCACCTCCCCCAGCGCGATGCCCGATCCGGACCGCACGGCCGTCGCAGTCTGGAGTAGCGGCAGATCGAACATTGCGTGCGCAAGCCCGGCGCCGGCAATCATTCCTGCAATCTGTACAATCACATACGCGGTACAGTCCCACAACGTGAGCTCGCGCCGAAGCGCAAATGCGATGCTGACGACGGGATTGAAATGCGCTCCCGATAGCGGAGCAAACAGCGATATGATGACGACAAGGATGCATCCGGTCGCGAGCGCATTGGCAAGGAGCGCAAGCGCGATATTTCCGCCGGAGAGAGCCTGCGCGGCGATGCCGGACCCGATCACGACAGCTGCAAGGAAGCCGCTGCCCAAGAATTCTGCCATGACCGCGCGGGCCTTCACGCGATGCCCAGTGTTTTTTCTGTCGCACCTTCTTCGCGCCCGATCTCGCGAAGGCGCGCTTTCAGCGTGATCGTATCGAGCCCTCGAATCGGAAGTGCCGCAAACAATTCGATGCGCCGGTGAAGCAAGCGATAAGCTTCCTGAAATGCCATGGCAACCGCCAGTTCGTCACCCGTGACCGCCGACGGATCGGCGACACCCCAATGCGCGGTCAGCGGCTTTCCCGGCCACACCGGGCAAACTTCCCCTGCGGCATCGTCGCAAACCGTAAAGATGAAGTCGATTTCGGGGGCGCCGGGCTTTGCAAATTCATCCCAGGATTTTGAGCGCATACCCGTCGTGTCGTAGCCGAGCTGAGCAAGCAGTCTGATGGTGTAGGGGTTAATTGCTCCACGCGGCTGACTGCCGGCGCTATAGGCGACAAACTTTCCCGCGCCGATTTTGTTCATGATCGCTTCGGCGAACACGGAACGCGCAGAATTGTGCGTGCAGAGAAACAGTACGTTATAGGTCTTATCCACGAAGCCGCTCCGTCCTGCGTGCGGGAATACAAGCAGCCCCCGTGAATACCTCGCCGCAAATCTCGGGCCGGCCGCCGCAGCAACTGCTGGCGAGGAAATCCACGACAGAACGCAGCCCCGACAGGTCGGCGGAATAAATTACCTCGCGTCCCGCCTTTTCGGAATCGATCAGGCCGGCGCGCTCCAGAATTGCGAGATGCGTCGACATGGTGTTGTGCGGCGCCTTGCAGTGCCGGGCGACCTCTCCGGCGTTTCGTCCTTCCGGTAGAGACGACACCAGATAGCGGAATGCTGTCAGCCGGGTTTCCTGCGCGAGCGCCGAAAAGCTCTCAATTGCATTCTTTTTGTCCAACTTTCTCGACATATCGACATATTATGACGACCTTGTGAAATTGGCAATACACAAACGGGCGGATGGGGAATAATCAATTTCGACAGGAGAGAATTTTCGCTTTTCCAGCAATGCCTTCCGGGAGCATCCGCAAAAACTCAATCCCCACCCCTCTCAGCCGCGCATAAGTTGCGCCTCGTTCCGGCTCGGCTACAGGGCATCGCGCAACGCGTAGCGCGGTGTGGGCCGGAAGCGGTGGCCGCATCGAGCCTCTTACGCGAGAGGCGAAATGCGGCGGCTGAAGTCGCATGGTTCCGGCGCGCTTGCCGCGCGTCACAAGGGCCTTCCTTGGCGGCTTTGCATGAGCGCGTGCCAATGCGCGAGTGCAAAACCGAGAAGGCCCGCCAGCGGTGGATAGTTTGGTCAGTCCACCGGGGGTCATGCGAAGCAGGCCGTAACCCACCCGCGCGAAGTTTACTTGGCACGAATGGCGATCGCGCTTGCCGCCTGCGGCATTCGCGAAATCGAGTCGCCAAGCGTGCCGGGACGCCGGAGACGTTTCCGGCTTTCGCGGTGACTACCCATCATCTGCACTCCCTACTCTTCTCGTGCAGATGGCCGTGGAGGACGGTAATCCTCCGGCGTCCCCGCCGCCTTTCAACTCATGCTGCAACGCATGAGAACGCGGACGGCTGTTTGGAAACCGGTGCGCCTCCGCATTATGCTGCCGAAAACCGGAAGCGAGTTTTGCACGCCATGAATACAGGCCGTATCGAGGGACAGTTCGACTATATCGTTGTCGGCGCCGGCACCGCCGGTTGCATTGTCGCGAACAAGCTGTCGGCCGATCCCAATAATCGCGTGCTGTTGCTGGAGGCCGGCGGCAAAGACAACTGGATCTGGTTTCACATCCCGGTCGGCTATCTGTTCGCGATCGGCAACCCCCGATCCGACTGGCTGTTTCAGACCGAGCCGCAAGCGGGCCTGAACGGCCGCGCGCTCGCCTATCCGCGCGGCAAGGTGATCGGCGGATCGTCGGCGATCAACGCCATGATCTCGATGCGCGGGCAAGCCGCCGACTACGATCACTGGCGGCAGCTTGGCCTCACCGGCTGGGGCTGGTCGGACGTGCTGCCGGAGTTCAGGAAGCTCGAGGACCACTTTCTCGGAGAGAACGATCATCACGGCGCAGGCGGCGGCTGGCGCATCGAAGCGCCGCGACTGTCATGGAAAGTTCTCGACGCGGTCGCCGATGCGGCAACGCAGATGGGCGTGAAGAAGATTCCGGATTTCAACACCGGCAACAACGAAGGGGTAAGCTACTTCCACGTCAACCAGAAATTCGGGCGGCGCTGGTCGTCGGCGCGCGGATTCCTGAAGCCCGTTTTGAATCGTCCAAACTTGCGCGTGGAAACCAATGTGCTGGCCGACCGCCTGATCGTCGAAGAGGGCCGCGTCACCGGCCTGCGGTTCAAACAGGGCAACGAGACGATAGAAGTAAGCGCGGCGCGCGAGGTCATCCTCTGCGCGGGCTCGATCGGATCGATCCAGGTGCTGCAACGCTCCGGCATCGGCCCCGGCGACTGGCTGCGCGATCTGGGCATCGAGGTTGCGCTCGACCGGCAAGGCGTCGGCCGCAACCTGCAGGACCATTTGCAGCAGCGCGCGATCTACAAGATGCGGGGCGTCCGCACGCTCAACGAAACTTATCATTCGTTGTGGCGGCGCGCCGGCATGGGCCTCGACTATGCGTTCCGGCGGCGCGGCCCGCTCACCATGGCGCCATCGCAGCTCGGAATCTTCACGCGCTCCGACGAGAGCCGCGAACGCGCGAATATCCAGTTTCATGTGCAGCCGTTGTCGCTGGATCGCTTCGGCGAGCCGCTGCACCGTTTCCCCGCGATCACCGTCGCCGCATGCAACCTGCGCCCGACCTCGCGCGGCACGATCAGGATCAATTCGACCTCGCTCGATGCGAAGCCTTCGATCTCGCCGAACTATCTTTCGACGCCGGAAGACCGGCAGGTCGCGGCCGACGCGATCCGCGTCACCCGCCGCCTGATGCGCCAGGATGCGCTTAAGCCTTACAGCCCGGAGGAATTCCTCCCCGGCCCTTCGGTCGGCGACGATGATGCGTCACTCGCCAAAGCCGCAGGAGACATCGGCACCACGATTTTCCACCCGGTCGGGACTGCAAAGATGGGCCTGGCAAGCGACCCGCTTGCAGTGGTCGATGAAAGACTTCGCGTGCACGGCATCGCGGGCCTGCGCGTGGTGGACGCCTCGGTGATGCCGACGATCACGTCAGGCAACACGAATACGCCGACGGCGATGATCGCCGCCAAGGGCGCGGGCTTTATCCTGGAAGACGCACGATAAAAGCAGCATGATTGTTTCGAACAGCAACGAGCTCACCGAGCAAGTCCTTCGCGTCATGTCGCAGACGAAGGACGCGCGGCTGCGCGAGATTCTCGTTTCCCTCGTCACCCATCTGCACGCTTTCGTGCGCGACGTGCGGCTCTCCGAAGATGAATTCAGGGCTGCGGCAAAGATCGTCGCCGAACTCGGCCAGCAGACCAACGACATCCATAACGAAGTGGTACTGATCGCGGGCTCGCTTGGCGTTTCCTCGCTCGTGTGCCTACTGAACAACGGCGACAGCGGCAACACCGAAACGAACGCCTCGTTGCTCGGTCCGTTCTGGCGGCTGAACTCGCCGCGCACGCCGAACGGCGGTTCGATCATGCGCTCGGACACGCCCGGCCCTGCTTTGTTCATGAGCGCAACCGTTGTCGATCGCGCAGGGCAACCGATCGCGGGCGCGGAAGTCGATGTCTGGCACTCGTCGCCGGTCGGGCTCTACGAAAACCAGGACCCCGAACAGGCGGAGATGAACCTGCGCGGGAAATTCACGACCAACGAAGACGGGCGCTTCTGGTTTCGCTCGGTATTACCTGCCGGCTACCCGATCCCGACCAGTGGCGTCGCCGGCCGTTTGCTGGAGGCGCAGGACCGGCATCCGTTCCGGCCCGCGCATGTGCACGCGCTGATCTACAAGCCGGGTTTCAAAACCCTGATCTCGCAGGTTTATGTGGACGGCGCGGAGCATCTGGAATCGGACGTGCAGTTCGGCGTCACGCGCGCGCTGATCGGCGGATTCGTCAAACATGACGAACCCCATCCCGACGAAACGATCGATGCGCCCTGGTATTCGCTCGACTACCGCTTTGTGATGGAGGACGGCGACGCCCGGTTGCCGCAGCCGCCGATAAAATAGGCGCGGCCGATCTGCCTACGGCCGCCAGTGCGGCGGCGGTCCGTGCCGTTCGATGGCGTCGACCAGTTCCCGGTGGCGGCGCGCGTCATTGCGCATGGCGATCTGCAAGATCGCGACACCCGACGGGACCAGCCAGGCCGGCCAGAAGAACCAGCCGATCACGAAGCAGAACGCCCACAGAATCATGCTGAAGACGGCGGCAAAGGGCTGCCCGTTCAGCAACAGACCGAGCGGCGGCAGAAAGAAGGCGACGAAATAGATCATCGGCGGCGGGCCTCCTTCGGAACCCGCCATGCATGTAGGAAGCCTCCCGGCTGCTGCAAGGCAGCATTGAACGATGCCGCGTGACGCCGCCTTCGGAGGCGGCTATTGGATCGTCTGGAATCACATCCCCGCATGCGCCGCGAAGTCCTCGTCCCCCTCATCGTTGCCACCGCGCTCTTCATGGAGAACGTGGATTCGAGCGTGATCGCCACCTCGCTTCCCGAAATCTCGCGCGACCTCAAGGTGGACCCGATCGCGCTGAAGCTGGCGCTGACCTCGTATCTGCTCTCGCTCGCGGTGTTCATCCCGATCTCCGGCTGGATGGCGGACAAGTTCGGCGCGCGCACGGTGTTCCGTGCCGCCATCGTGGTCTTCACGCTGGGGTCGCTTGCCTGCGGATTTGCGGTGTCGCTTGGCGACCTCGTGCTCTACCGCATCGTGCAGGGCATCGGCGGCGCGATGATGGTGCCGGTCGGCCGGCTCGTCATCCTGCGCATGGTGCCGAAACACGAACTCGTCTCCGCGCTCGCCTGGCTCGTCGTGCCGGCGCTGATCGGCCCGATGATCGGCCCGCCCCTCGGCGGCGCGATCACCACCTATTTTCACTGGCGCTGGATCTTCTGGATCAACATTCCGATCGGCATCATCGGGTTCTGGCTTGCCACTCGCTACATCGAGGACATCCGCGAGGAGAAAGTCCCGCCGCTCGACATTACCGGCTTCATCCTCTCGGGCGTCGGCCTGACCGGACTTGCCTTCGGCTTCACGACCATCGGCCAGGAACTGCTGCCGGTTTGGTTCTCGGCCTCGATGATCGTGGTCGGGGCGATCGTCATGTATTTCTATGTGCGCCATGCGCGCTCGCATCCGGCGCCGCTGATCGACCTGACGCTGCTTTCGGTGCAGACCTTCCGTACCAGCGTGGTCGGCGGCGCGCTGTTTCGCATCGGCGTCGGCGCGATGCCCTTCCTGCTGCCGCTGATGTTTCAGCTCGGCTTCGGCATGACGCCCCTGCAATCGGGCCTGCTTACCTTCGCGGGTGCCGCCGGCGCCATGCTGATGCGGGCAAGCGTCGCGCCGATCCTGCGGCGCTTCGGCATCAAGCGCGTGCTCGTCGTCAACACCTTCGTTGCCGCCTCCTTCATCGCGGCATGCGGCTTCTTCACGCCGGGCACGCCCTATTTCCTCATCATCGCGGTGCTTTTCATCGGCGGCTTTTTCCGCGCGCTGCAGTTCTCCACGCTGAACTCGCTCGCCTTCGCCGACCTCGGCAGTTCCACCATGAGCCAGGCCACGAGCTTCACCAGCGTCGGGCAGCAGATCTCGATTTCGGCGGGCGTTGCGGTGGCTGCGATCGTGCTGGAGTCGCTGCGCTATGCCCGCGGCTCGCACGAAATCCTGCTCAGCGATTTTTCGATTGCGTTCTTCGCGGTCGCGGCCTGCTCGTTCACCGCGATCCTGTTGCTGATCCGGCTCCCGATCAATGCCGGCACGGCGCTGATCGCGCCGCCGCCGCCGGAAGCAGAAGATACCGAGCGGGGGCCGCAGGCTTAAACGCTCTTGTTTTCGCCGCGGAAACCAGTTGCCAATACATAGAGTTCCGCCGAATCCTTCCGGCTCGCTGGCGGCTTGATGTGCTTCACGATTTTGAAGTCGCGCTTCAGCATCGCCAGCAACTCGCCCTCGGTGCCGCCTTGCAGGACTTTCGCAAGAAAACTGCCGCCCGGCGCCAGCACTTCCCGCGCGAAGTCGACCGCCATCTCGACCAGCGCCACGATCTTGAGATGATCGGTCTTGCGGTGGCCGATGGTATTGGCGGCCATGTCGGAAAGCACGACATCCGCCTGCCCGCCCAGCATTTCCTTCAGGCGCTCCGGCGCGTCATCGTCGTTGAAATCCATCTGGGCAAATTGGACGCCGGGGATCGGCTCGATGTCCAGGAGATCGATCGCGACAATCTTGCCCTGCCCCTTGTCCACCCCGATCCGCTCGGCTGCGACCTGTGACCAGCCGCCGGGCGCCGCACCCAGATCGACCACGCGCGCGCCACGCTTCAGGATTTTGTGCTTGTCGTCGATCTCGATCAGCTTGAAGGCGGCGCGGGAGCGATACCCCGCCGCATGCGCCTTTCGCACATAAGGGTCGTTCAACTGGCGCGACAGCCACTGGTGCGAAGAATGCGAGCGTTTGTTCTTCGACTTGACGCGGATCTTGCCGCGCTCCGGCAGGGATTTTTTCTCGCTCATGCGCGCTTCCATACGCCGTCGGCGCGCATCAGTTCAACGAGCATTCCCTCGCGCAGTCCCCGATCGGCAACGCGCAGGCGCTCGCAGGGAAAAACCCGACGGATCGCCTCCAGAATTGCGCAGCCGGCGAGCACGAGATCGGCACGTTGCGCGCCGATACACGGATTGGCGACGCGCTCCTGATAGCTGGTCGCGCAGAGCTTTCCGACCACGGCGGTCACTTCGGCATGTGTCAGCCAGATGCCATCGACGCGGCGGCGGTCATAGCGCGGCAGATCAAGATGAATGCCGGCAAGCGTCGTCACCGTGCCGGAGGTCCCGAGAAGATAGATCTCGCCGTTGGCGGCCGCCGTCGCCTTTCCGGCAAAGGCGCGCACGCGCGGCAGCACATCCTCGACCATCGCCGAGAAAACCTCCGACGTTACGTTTTCGCCGCCGAAACGCTCCGCCAGCGTCACGACGCCGAGCGGCATCGAATCCCACTCCCGCACCGGCGCGAGCGGCGGACCGTGATCGACTTCATCCGCCTTGCCGAGAAAGGCAAGTTCGGACGACCCGCCGCCGATGTCGAACAGGATCGCCCCCGATGCATCGCGGTCCAGCAGCGGCGCACAGGAATTGGCCGCCAGCTTCGCTTCCGTCTCGCGATTGACGATTTCGAGCTGCAGGCCGGTTTCCCGGCGTACGCGCTCCAGAAACTCCAGTCCGTTGCGCGCGCCGCGGCAGGCTTCGGTCGCGATCAGCCGCCGCCGGGTTACTTGACGGCTGTCGAGCTTCGCGGCGCAGATTTTAAGCGCAGCAATCGCGCGATCCTGCGCGGCTTGCGAAAGCTCTCCGCTTCGCGAAAGGCCCTCGCCAAGCCGGACAATTCGCGAGAACGCATCGACGACGCGAAACGAATCCTCCGTCGGCGCAGCGACGAGCAGGCGGCAATTGTTGGTCCCGAGATCGAGCGCGCCGTAATGCGCCGGCGGCAGCGACGGCGCCTTCGCAGGCCGATTGCCGCCGCGTCCCCGGCGCCTGCGGCGGCGCCGGCCTGATCTGGCCGCCTGTTGCGGTCCGCTCGCGCTGTCGCGCGGCTGGTCCGCCATGCCATGCCTTTCTCCAGATCGCCGGAGCGCAAGACTGGTGCGCTCAACGGATTTCCGGTCGCTGATTGTACGTTGCCCTCAGTCTAGGCATGGGAGGACTTACGCGCAAATCAACGCTTCGCGACTGCGAAATCAGCCTCGACGGCTTGTCGCAAAGGAAAAGCCGCGCGGCAGGACGACCCGGCCACGCGGCGATTTGCTCGGCATTCAGGCTAGATTACGGGGCCGGCCACCATCAGATAGCGAAGCAGGTAGAGGATGCCGATGATGATAACGATGATGCGGACGATCTGCTTGGCCCGGCCGTCGATCGGCAGCAGGTTGACCAGATAGAGAACCAGCACCACCACCAGAAACGTAATCAGAATATTGATCAGCAGGCCCATCGCCCCGGCTCCTCTCATTTACCCAGCGGTAACAAGATTGTACCGCTCCGCCGGCTGTAACGCCGGAAAGCCGTCATTGGTTCAATGGTTAAGCCTGTGGCGCAAAGTCCGCCGGAAGCCCCTTTTCCGGTGCCCTTGGCTACGCCACGATGCGGCGCTAGGCGTTGAGGCGAAGACCGGGATTTAGCCGGCCGCCAGAGGCCCGAAAATATCATGGACGAGCGCACCGACTTTCACCCTTCCGATGACTGGAGCAAGGAGCCGATTCCGGTCGCGCCGGCCAATCTCCGCACGGCTTTCGCACAAATTGCGCTGATCGGCATTTTCATCATCCTGCTGACCGCACTGCTGAGCTACGGGCGCGGCGTTTTTCTACCGGTTACCGTGGCCCTCGTGATCGGTACGATTCTCGCGCCGCTGACCAATCAGGCGGCGCGCAACGGCGTGCCGCATGCCGCGACTGCCGCAATTCTCGTACTCGGCATCATCGGCTTGCTTTCGACCGGCATCGTCCTGCTCGCCGACCCGGTTCGCGACTGGAT
>JAEZFA010000086.1 GCA_023417665.1 Pseudomonadota bacterium
GGGCCTGTAGCTCAATGGTTAGAGCCGACCGCTCATAACGGTCTGGTTGCAGGTTCGAGTCCTGCCGGGCCCACCAATCTTTTCAATGCTTTGCAGTGCGTTTGACGGCGCGAGATCGCGCGCTGTCGACGATCCCGTCAATGAAACGCGGCGAAGATAGCCAATAGCTATGGCGGCGCTTTGCGACCCGTCAGTCCATCGCTGAAGACAATTCGATCGGTTACTGCGTCGCTTGTTTTCCGAGATAGGCCGCGATCACTCTTGGGTCCTTCAAGACCTCGTGCGGCGGCCCCTCGGTAACGCTGCGTCCGTATTCGAGAACGTGGAGCCGGTCGGAAAGATCGGCGACCATCTGCATATCGTGCTCGATCCAGATCATCGCGATGCCGAGTTCATGCTTGATGCGCAGAATGAAGCGGGCGAGGTCTTCACGCTCGTCGCGGTTCAGGCCGGCGGACGGCTCATCGAGTAGCAGGATCGCGGGCTCCATCGCGAGCGCCCGCGCGAACCCGACAATTTTCTGCGTCCCGAATGGCAGGCTCGCCACCTGCGTGTTGCGGTAGCGTTCCAGTTCGACGAAGTCGATGATTTTCTCGACCGCTTCGCGGTGCGCGACTTCTTCGCGGCGAACCGAGCCCGAGAAGAACATTTCCTTCAACGGGTTCGTTCGAATGCGGGCGTGGCGGCCCGTAAGCAGATTCTCCGCAACGGTCATGTGCGGAAATAGTTCGCCGTGCTGGAATGTTCGTGCGATACCGAGACGGGCTACATGATGCGCGCTAAGGCCGGAAATATTCTCCCCACGAAAGCGGATTGCGCCTTCGCCGGGGTAGAGGCCGCTGACGCAGTTCAATACGCTCGTCTTTCCTGCGCCATTCGGACCTATCAGTGCAAACAGTTCTGCTTTCTCGACCGCGAAGGAAACGCCGTTGAGAACCGTGAGGCCACCGAAGCGAAGCGTGAGCTTTTCGATTTCCAGCTCAGCCATACCATCTCCGGCTTCTGCGATATTGTTTCACATCGCGATAGGAACGGCGCTCGCCGGCGCCTCCAAGGTAGAACTCCTGAATGTCTCCGTGACTATTGAGGCGCGCGGCATCGCCATCCAGAACGATGCGGCCGTTTTCGAGGACGTAGCCACGGTCGGCAATGGAAAGCGCGACGGCTGCATTCTGTTCGACGAGCAAGATCGTGATACCGAGCTTGTCGCGGATTTCGACGAGACGTTGCGCCAGGTCTTCCACCACGACCGGAGCGAGGCCAAGCGATAGCTCGTCGACGAGAAGCAGTTCCGGCCCGCAAACAAGCGCCGATGCGAGCGCCAGCATCTGGCGTTCGCCGCCAGATAGAAGGCCCGCAGTGCGCGTCCGCAACTCGCCAAGCTTCGGGAAAAAGGCAAACGCCATTTCCTCAAGCCGCTTTCGGTCCGCGCCGGCGACGGAAACGGACGCCGAGAGATTTTCGACAACGGAAAGGTTCGGAAACACCTTGTCGCGCTCCGGCACCAGAACGATACCCAGCTTCGTAATCAGATATGGCGGCCTGTTCGCAAGCGAGCTGCCTTTGAAATTGATGGTGCCCTCGGTGACGCGCGCGTCGTCGAGGCCGAGAAACCCGGAGATCGCTCGCAACGTGGTTGACTTGCCTGCGCCGTTCGTGCCGAGCAGGGCAACGATTTCGCCCTTTCGCGCTTCCAGCGTGATGCCCTGGATCGCGGTAATCGCGCGACCATAAACCACTTCAAGTTTTTCAACGCGAAGGAGCGCGCTCATTTGCGTCCTCCCCCGAGCGGCTTCTGCTTGAACGGCCACAGGAGAAAATAGTTCTGCACGCGCCGCCAGATCCCGACGAGACCTTGCGGCTCGAACACAAGGAACAGGATCATCACGATGCCGAAGGCCGCGTAGTTGAATGCGGCCAGCATGCCGGCATAGCTCCGTGCGTTGGGTAGGAGGGCGACTGCGTATTCGATCATGTAGGGCAGAAGCGTGACGAAGATCGCGCCGAGTATGGCGCCGAGAAGCGACCCCATGCCGCCGATGATGATCATTGCGACGTACTGGATAGACAGGAAGAGCGAAAACGCCTCGACCGATACGAAGCCCCGGTAATAGCCGAAAAGCGCGCCTGCAACGGCGGTCATCGAGGACGAAATCACGAAGGCAAGCAGCTTGTGTGCCGGGACACCGATGCCGAGCGCTTCTGCAATTGTTTCGTGGGAGCGGATCGCCGCCCAGGCGCGGCCCGTCCGGCTCCGCAGGAGGTTTAACGAGATGAGAAGAGTAATGGCGGCGAAAGCGAGCAGTACGAAGTACCAAATCTTGCGGTCGCGCAGGATGAAATCGCCGATGCGCGGTGCATCAATCACGATGCCGGTCGAAAATCCGCGCTTGGTTTCATATTCGCCGCCGAGATAGACGACGATGAAGTGCAGGGCGAGTGTCGATACCGCGAGATAAAGCCCACGAAGGCGCAGCGACGGCAGGCCGAAGATCAGTCCGATCAGCGCGCCGACAACGGCGGCGGCGGGAATGGTGATCCAGAACTTCGCGCCGAACTCCTTGAAGAGAATGCCGGCGGTGAATGCACCGGCAGCGATCAGGCCCGCGTGACCGAGCGAGACCTGTCCGGCATAGCCGGTGAGCAGCATGAGGGCGATCGCGCCGATTGCCGCGAGAAACACCTGGCAGGCGAGGTCGAGCTGAAATGAGGTTGCGATAAAGGGAAAGATGCCAAGCGCTGCAAGGAAGACGACCAGCGCCGTCCATTGCGTCCGCGTTTCGACGAGACGCAAGCCTTGCGCGTAACTCGACCGAAAATAGCCGCTTGCGCGCGGTTCGCGGCTAGACACGATCCAGCTCCTCGCGCGTGCCGAACAGGCCCCAGGGGCGGACGACCAGCATCAGGATGAGAACAAGGAACGGCACGACATCGGAGAGGAGGGCATCCACATAGTAGATCATCAGCACTTCGGCGGCGGCAATGATGAGCGAGCCGATTAGCGCCCCGATAAGGCTATCGAGGCCGCCAACGAGCGCCGCCGGAAACGCCTTCAGTCCGATCAGCACCATCGTGCTGTCCAGGCCGCTATCGAGTGAAATCAGAATGCCGGCAAGTGCGCCCGTAAGCGTAGAGAGCCCCCACGCGAGCGCGTAGATCACATGCAGCGAGATGCCTCGCTGGGCGGCAAGCAAAGGGTTCTGGCCGGCCGCGCGCATACGTATGCCGTATCGGCTGAAGCGGAGAAACAGGAAGAGCCCGATATAGACGAGTGCCGTCGTAGCGATAAGTGCCGCGCCCGCTGCCGAAATGCGCCCGCCGAATACGGGCAGCGAATAGTTCACCCAGCCGAGTGCTTGCGCAGGATTTTGCTGCTGCGCGGACCAGATCAGCACGACGAGGCCGCGCAGAAGCACGCCCAACGCCACTGTCGTCAGGACCGCGGCGAGAACCATCTCGCCTGTCATACGGCGCATTAGAAAGAGATAGACCAGAACACCGACACAAAGACTCAAGAAGATCGCGGCGCCGAGTGCAATCACCGGCGTCTTGGAAAACAGAGATGCCGTCGTGATCAGGAGATAGGCAGATAGCATCATTAGCTCGCCGTGTGCGAGGTTGAGCACGCGACTGACCCGATAGATCAGAACGTAGCCGCATGCGATCAGCGCGTAGATCGCGGCAAGCACGGCGATGTTGATCGCAAGTTGCAAACGTCTCTCCCGAATGTCGTGAGGCTAAATGATTACCGGGGCCCAGGCATGCCAAGCCCCGGTAATCGGATCGTGTTCAGCGTGTTACTTTACGTCGAAGGCTTGCCAGTCACGCACTCGCACAATCGCGCCCTTCGCTTCGTCGAAGCGATAAACGCGATAGTGCTGCTTGGTGCGGAAGTGGTTGTCTTTCGTCCATTCCAGTTCGCCGCCGCGCAGCCCCTTGAGATCAACCTTGAGGTTCGAAAGCGAAGCGGTGACCTTGTCCGCGTTCGCAGGCCAGCCCGCAGCCTTGAGCGCAGCTTCGATCACCATGCCGGCGATCCAGCCCTCGGTCATCTGGTTTACTGGATACTGCGATTTCGCAGCCTTGGCCGCGTCAGCGATTTCCTTGTGGATTGGCAAATCGTCCTGGAAAAGGGCGTTTGCGCCGACGACATAGAACTTTCCGTCTTTCAAGCGGGCAAGCTCGTTTTCCGCTTCAAGATGCGCCCACGCGATGTAATCGCCGGTCCAGCCGAGCCGCCGAAGACCTTCAAGCGTGCGGACCTGCGTGACCCAAGGCGCCCAGGAATATGTCCAGTTTGCATCGGCATCCTTGATCAGCGTTGCGAACGGCGTGTAGTCCGGAGTCGGTGGCGGAATAATCTGCTTCGAAACCGGCGTCATGCCGAGCGTCTTGGAAAGCTGCTCCGCAAAGTCGATCTCGCCGCGCGAGATGGGGATCGCCATTGCCGCGAGCCCGAGTTTCACCGGCTGTTTTGCCGTCGCTTTCACGAAGTCCAGCACCGCGCGGCTATCATAAGTTGCCGCGAACGCCGTGGTGCAGAATTGCAGCGCGTTTGCCGGCGGGTAGACATCCTTGGGGCAAACCGAGCTTGCGAATATCAGCGGCACGTTTGCTTTCTGCGATTCGCTCACGACCGGCGCGTAGGTGGACGAGAGGCTGGCATTCAAGAGCAGCACGACCTTGTCATCCGTAACGAGGCGCGTTGCATTCGCAGCGGCGCGTGCGGGCTGTGCGGAGTCATCGAGCAGGATTAGGTTGATCTTCTTGCCATTGACGCCGCCGGCTGCATTCACCTTGTCGATGTAGATGCGCAGGCCATCAACGGCGGGCGCGTAAGTACCGGCTGCGGGGCCGGTGAGGGCGCCGGTCAAGCCGACATTGTACGCATCCTGAGCCGCCGCCGCGCCGGTCAATCCGGCGAGTGCCGCTGTCACTATCAAGCTTCGTTTCAACATTCTCTTCCTCCTTTGGTTCTTATTCATTGCGCTACGCCGCCACTCGCAGCAGCGAGCAGGCGTTCTTCCGCGTCGTCGTACATGGCATCGACGAGTGCCTTGAAGCGCTCGTACATGAGGTTGCGCTTCACCTTTCGTGTAGGCGTTACCGGCTCGCCTTCCTCTTCCGGGTCGAGTTCCTTTGGTAGTATTCGGAATGTCTTGATCTGCTCGACGCGCGCGACCTGCTGGTTCGCTTTCTCGATTTCGTTTCGTATTTGCTTTTCGAGCGCTGCGTTCGTCGCGAGGTTTGTAAAGCCGGTATAGGCAACATCGTTCGCGCGCGCCCAGTCGGCGGCGGTATCGAAGTCCATCTCGATCAGTGCGACGAGGTATTTCTTGCCGTGACCGAAGACGACGGCTTCTGCGATGAACGGCGAGGCGCGCAGAATATTCTCGACATAAGCCGGCGAGATCGTTTTTCCGCCCGAGGTGACGATAAAATCGCGAGCACGGTCGATAAGGCGAAGCTGGCCGTTGCGCATCTCGCCAACGTCGCCCGTCTTCAGCCAGCCATCCTCCTGCAGAACGGACTTGGTTGCTTCCTCGTTCTGCCAGTAGCCTTCGAATAAATCGACGCCGTGAACGAGGATCTCGTTGTCCTTGCCGAACCTGGTTTGCCAGCCATCGGGTACGGTGCCGACGTCGCCGGGGCGCGGGAAGGGGCCGCGTTGCCCAGAAATAATTGCGCCGGCGGTTTCGGTTTGGCCGTACATCTCGCAAACGTTGACGCCGAACATATGCCACAGCGCCATCGTGTCAGCCGGGAGCGGCGCGCCGCCGGATAGTACGAGTTCGAGTTTATCGAAGCCGAGTTTATTCAGGATCGGCTTGAAGACGGCCGCCCAGGCTGCGCGGTAGAGCGCGGTCTGATACGCGCTCGTTCTGCCTTCATAGAGGCGCTTCACATGCTCGCGCGCGAGCCGCATCGCCATCTTGTAGGCGCCGCGCTTCGTGGGCGAGGACGAACCGATATTTATAAGGATAGTTGACGCGAATTTCTGCAAGTAGCGCGGCACCGTGAACAGAACCTGCGGGGCGACCTCGAACATCGTGGTGCCGATGTCATTCACGTCCTCGCCGAAATGCGGAACGAGGCCGGAGATCAGCGGTAACGTCACGGCGACGTCTCGGCCGAGCACATGACAAAGCGGCAGATAGATCACCGTGCGCAGCGGCTTTTCTGCAAGAACCGGATAGTGTGTGACGATGTTGAAGGTGCCGGCGAGGTGTTTGCCGTGCGTGATCAGCGCACCTTTCGGATTTCCGGTAGTGCCGGAGGTGTAAACGATGAATGCAGGCGCATCTGGCGACAATTGCGCGGCTTTTGAATCGAGCCATGCCAGATCGGCGTCTGCGGTGT
The DNA here is from genome assembly GCA_023417665.1 of Pseudomonadota bacterium. Taxonomy (GTDB): domain Bacteria; phylum Pseudomonadota; class Alphaproteobacteria; order Rhizobiales; family Xanthobacteraceae. The sequence continues at coordinate 6,361 of JAEZFA010000086.1, forward strand.
TTTGCAGCAGCGCCCGGTAGCTCGACAATTTTTCATGGCGATACGCGAACAGCGCGGAGTCGTCGATGACAACGATGTTGCGTAGCTTCGGGAGTTTGTCGGCGAGCGGAAGAATCCTGTCGACATACTCCTGGTCTTCGGCGACGAAGAGAACGGCGCCGCCGTCCTGCATTTGATATTCGGTTTCGCTGAGCGATGCAGTGGGATAGATGCCGTACACCACCGCGCCGAGCGACTGCGCGGCGAGATCGCAGATCATCCATTCCTCGCAGGCGTCGCCCATGATCGCGATACGCTCGCCTGCTTTCAGCCCCAGCGCCTCTAATGCCTTTGCCGTCCGAGCTACGAGCAGCGCGTAATCACGCCAGGTCCGCTCTCGGTAAATACCAAGGTCTTTCGATCGAAGCGCTACAGCGTCAGGAGAAGACTTTGCGCGCTCGCACAGCAGAGCAGGCGCCGTCTTCTGGCGCAGTAACTCCGGCGTCCATCCCTGCAATGCGGCCATTGGCTGGCCCTTTTTTCATCGAGTGGCGTTCACGCATGATTCTATAGATCAATTGAAAACGCAACGGTCAGGTTTGGGTGCGCTGCATTACTTCCCACTTCTGGAAATGCCGCCGAGCACGATACGAGAGTACTCTTCCGCTATTGTGGGCACCTGATAAGCGTCGTCTTTTCCCAGCCAGGCGGCGACGGACTTGCACATACCGAGCATGGCGAGCGCCATAAGCCGGGGGTCCGCATCTTTCCGAAACTCGCCGCTTTTCACGCCTTCGGCGAGCACTTTCTCAATCACCTTCTCGTAGGCGCGAGAGAGTTTGCCCACCTTTTTCCGAGAGGCGGGCGGCAGATATTGGCGTTCGTTCAAAAACGTTTTTACGAAATCCGCGCGATCAATTAGGGGTGCCAAATGCGCCTGAACCAAGCCTCGCACCTTTTGCGATGCTGTTATCTTCTGCGCTGCAACGGCGGTCGCAGCTTCAAAGAAGCCCTCGACGCCCTTCATGCACACGCGCTCCAGCGCGATTTCCTTGGACGGAAAGTAGTAATACAAGCTCGCTTGCTTGATCCCGAGAATGTCGGCGATATCCTGTGTGCTGGCGCCGTAGTAGCCCCGCTGGGCGAATACTTTCGCCGCCGCGTCGAGAATCTCACTCTGTCGGCGCCGTTGGTTTGTGCCCGATGTTTGCGGTGCAGTACCCACAATCCGCAACGCCGGCTTACGACGGGTGCTCATCTAACAGGTCCTCGACGTGATCGCTGGAAACTGTTTTGACACGCCACGCGATTTTGATCTATCTATTGGTCTATAGAATCCGGTGCAAAGCCGGTAGCCCGGGAGTAACGCCAATGGCTCTTGCGTCAGGCCGTCCACCATTCCGCGCCGATCATGTCGGCAGCTTGTTGCGCCCGCCGGCGTTGCGGCAGGCTTTCAAGCAGCACAATAACGGATCGATTGACGACGCCAAGTTCGCGGAGATTCAGGACGACTGCATTCGCGATGTTCTCAGGCTGCAGGAAAGCACCGGGCTTGAGGTTGCGAACGATGGCGAGTTTCGTCGTGGATCGTATTGGAGCCGCTTTGTCGAGCGTACGGAAGGCTTCGACATCAAGGGCGCGGTTTTCACGTTCCGCGACGACACCGGCCACGAATATGAGTTCACGGCTCCTTATGCGAGCAGGAAAATCAAGCGCGTCCAGCCGCTCGCGGTAGACGAGTTTGATTTCGTGAAGGCAAACACCAAGCTGACGCCGAAAGTGACGATTCCCGCGCCCTCAACGATGCACTTCTATCGGTGCAGCGATTTTTCCGACAAGGGTATTTACCCGGACGCGAAAAGCTTCTTCCGCGATCTCGGCAAGGTCTTTCAGGAAGAAATCGCGGACCTTGCGAAATCCGGCTGCGAGTATGTCCAGCTCGATGAAGTCGCGATTGCGATGCTTTGCGATCCCGCCATCCGCGACAAGGTGAAATCGGTGGGGCAGGATCCTGACGAGCTTGTCGATCTCTATATCGATGCCATCAACGAGGCCGTGTCCGTGCTGCCGTCCAGTGTTCGCGTTGGCGTCCATATGTGCCGTGGCAATCTCAAGGGACATTACCTCGCTGCCGGAGGCTACGAAGACATTGCCGAGCGCTTCTTTAGCCGTGCGAAGATCAACCACTTCCTGCTTGAGTTTGACACGGCGCGCGCAGGTGATTTCTCGCCATTGCGGTTCGTGCCGAAAGGCGTAGGCGTCGTGCTCGGCCTTGTGACCAGCAAGGCGCCGCAACTGGAAAATCCTGACGATCTCAAGCGGCGCGTGGACGAGGCGACGAAGCATATCGATCTGGATCGCCTCGCGATCAGCCCGCAATGCGGCTTTGCTTCAACGGTGGCGGGCAATCCCGTGACGGAGGATGACGAGCGCGCGAAGTTGAAACTGTGCGTCGATACGGCGAGGGCAATCTGGGGATAGAAGTTTCCGAATGTAATTTTTATTACGTTCGCGCGCTTGTCTCAAGACTTCGAAGAGCGGCCCGGCCGCAGAAAGCGGATGGCTTCGGACGACAGCTCGGGAGCGGAGAGCACGCTTCGATGTCCGTAACCCTCAAGCTTGACGAGCGACGATCCCCGGCAAAGCGCATGAACGCGATCGCCTTCGCTGTGCGGCACCATCCGGTCTTTCTTGGCATAGACCAGGAGTAGTTCCTTGCCCGCGCCGGCGTAGCTGCCGCCGGCGGCAAGATCGTCCCACGTCATTCGAAATTCATCCGCGATGCTGTCCTTGTAACGGTTCATCACGGCCGTTCTCGGCGCGAAGCGCTCTTCGGCGGAATCAATCGAGAGAAACGGGTCGGCGGGCGAAGAGATGCAGATGTAGCGCTCGGCGCCGATCAGTCCGTGCCGCCGCGCCGCCATCATCGTGGTGCCGCCGGACGAATGTCCGATGAATGCGAATACGTCGGTGGCAAGCGCTTTCGTCAATGCTTCGATATCGCGTAGAAAGTAGTGCCAGCGCGTAGCGCGCAGGCCGGGTGCGCCATTGCCCGTGATGTCGGGGGCGACACACTTGTATCCTTGCGCTGCAAGCGCTGTCGCGAGGGGTGCCATTTGCGCGGCCCGTCCGTTCCAGCCATGCACGAGGATGACGAGCGGACCGCTGCCCCACGCGAAGGCGGCGTGTTCGCCGTTTGCGCCGAACCGGAGTGCAGTGGCTGACGACATTGCTGCTGCTTCGTCTGCAACCAGCGCAACCTCCGAGGTCCGGCCGATCTGCGACATCATCAGCCGGCAGGCCGCGTCGTCCGGCAGCATTTTCATCAGCCAGCGCGTCATCGCTGTTTTCATTGAAATCCTTTTTCGTCTTCGGTCGGCATGTTGTCTTCTCGCGCAGAAGCAATAATGTCGGTTCGCGCGACGGAAAGGAAATTGCAATGAAGCCGGCAGTGCCGATCGAGGTTGACGAGAAAACCGGGGTCTGGACCACCGATGGCATGCCCATGGTCTACATGCCGCGGCACTTTTTCCTGAACAATCATGTTGCGGTCGAGGAGAAGCTTGGCCGCGACGTCTATGCGAAGCAGCTTTACGACGCGGGCTATCTTTCGGCGTGGCAGTGGTGCGAACGGGAATCGGTTACGCACGGCCTGCGCGGTGTCGATGTGTTCCGCCATTACATGAAGCGGGTGTCGCAGCGCGGCTGGGCGCTGTTCACGGTCGTGACGGTCGACGAGAATACCGGTGCCGCGACGGTGCGGCTCGACAATTCGATCTTTGTTTTCCGCGATCCGCCGCCGCACGGCGAGAAGGTCTGTTACATGTTTGCCGGCTGGTTTCCCGGCGCGCTGGAATGGGCGGGAAAGAACATCGGAAAGGACTGGAAACTCACGGGCACTGAAGTGCAGTGCGCGTGCGAGGGAGCGCACGATCACTGCCTGTTCGAGGTTACACCGCGATAAGCGCCGCCGCCGGCTCAGAACGGGTTGGGCGGGATCGCGTTCGGGTCCTTCACGCGCAGTACGAAATGATCGAGCTGCGGCTCGTAGACTTTCCACAGACGCTGCAATTCGCCGACCGGATCGTCGTGATCGTCGACCCGAAGATTGGTTTCTGCGAAGTCGAACTCATGCGCGACGAGAAGGGCTGCGGACCGTACCGGATTGGTCTCGCCGCCTGCCTCAAGTCCGGCCACGAGCGAATCGAGCAAGCGATCGGCAATGTGTGCGTCGGGGCGCTTCGCATAGCCTTCCACCATGCGCTTCGGCAGTTCGGTCGATTTCAAAAGGTTGCCGACCGAAACGCATCCCGGGCCTTCGTAGCCGCCGTGCTTCGAGACGATGCTGCCGCCCGAGAAGTGCGCAGTCCGCCCGTCCTTGTCGACGACCGCGAGCTGACGCCAGCCGATGACATGGCCGGTACGCACAAGCTCGTCGATGGTTTCCTGCGCGTTTAGGCCTTTCTCGAGCAGATCAAGGCCGCGCGGTCCGAGCCGCGGGTCGGTGCGGTTCTGTGTCAGGACGGCGCCGACGCCGCCGCGCACGAAAGGGCATCGCGCGCCGACGGCGACGCTTGCGGTCGTGATCGCTACGCCGAACATGCCGGTGCGTTCGCAACGGGCGGCCAGGGAAAAGGTCATGTCAACTTCCTGCTTGCTTCTCTGGAATAGGGGTCAGGCGGCGCGGCTGCAGTCGCTGCCGATCCTGTGGAAATTCCGCTGCGCGTAGACGAGCGGCGGCGTGCTCGTGACTTCCGCGGCAATGACCTCGCCGAGCACGATGACGTGGTCGCCGGCTTCCACGCGCTGGCGCACGACGCATTCAAGCTGCGTGGTTGCGCCATTGATGAGCGGCACGCTGGTGCGGCCGAAGCGGAAGGGGACGTCGCCGAATTTGTTGCCGCTGGATTTGGCGAAGTGCCGGGCGAGCGGTTCCTGATCGTGCGCGAGAATCGAAACGCCGAAATAGATGCCGCTCGCCAGTTCTTCGTTACAGGCGCTGGTGCGGGCAATGCAGATCAGCACCATCGGCGGCGTCATGGAAACGGAAGAGAACGCGCTGACGGTGATGCCGCGGAAGCGGCCCTCCATGTCGCGGAGCCCGATCACGGTCACGCCGGAGGCGAAGGTGCTCATGGCGTCGCGAAATTTTTGATCATCCATCGTGCTTGCCGGGTTGCGTTCTGTATACTGTATACAGT
>JAEZFA010000110.1 GCA_023417665.1 Pseudomonadota bacterium
TTTCGGGCGCGCGATCGTCTTCGCTCGCCAGTTCGGCTTCGAGCACAATTTCGGACGCAGGCGTCTCGTCGTCGGCGGCGTCTTCCGCCGCGCCGATCATGCCTTCCTCCTCCTCGATTCGTTTCTCGAGGTCGTTTTGGCTGTCCTGTTCCGGGGCGATTCGGTTGCGGGGCATGGCGGCAAAATAGGGGCTGGTCCGGTTCCATGCCAGCGGCGTGGCTCGCTTGTCTCCCAGGTGGTCCAAGAGCCTTGAAGCTGCCGCGGGGGCGCCCTGCGGAGGCCGATCTTTACCGCTTGTTAGCTAAGCGGACGAAGAACGCCGCCGAAGGACGTGCCGGTTAACCCTTCGCGTCCGTTAAAATTTTATCGTTTCCCGAAACCTGTTGTTTGGCATCCGCATTCGCGGAGGAGGCTTGCGTTGAAAGTGAAGAAGTACCTGTTGGCGTCGGTGGCGTTTCTCATCGCGGGGTCTGCATTTGCAGGCGACCTGCCGCGCTACAACAACAATCCGCAGGTCTATCGGAATCTTTTCAACTGGACCGGCTTTTATGGCGGCGTGCATGCCGGGTGGGGCTGGGGCGATGCGGCCGGCGACATCAGCGGCGGCGTGGTCGGCGGCCAGATCGGATACAACTATCAGCTTGTCAGCGGCATGGTGTTGGGTGCGGAAACCGACATTACGATCAGCGGGATCGACGGTCCCGTTGCGGCCGGAAACTTCGACGTCGATTACATCGGGACACTGCGCGCGCGCGTCGGTTATGCGTGGGATCGCGTGATGCTCTATGCGACCGGCGGCCTTGCCTATGCAGGCGGAGACGTACAGGTCGGCGGGTTGTCCAACAGCCAGACGCATTACGGCTATGCGTTGGGGTTTGGTCTCGAGGGCATGATTACGCCGAACGTGAGCGTGCGCCTCGAATATCTCTACACGGACTTCGGTTCGCGCACTTATCAAACGATCGGCGGACCGGTCAGCGTTGGCTTTGATGCGAGTTTGTTGCGGGCAGGCGTGAACTATCGGTTCTAGTTGGCGCTTTGGATTCGATGTGAGGGTAGTGAATTCGTAAAAAATTTCTGAAGTTCCGTGAAGTTCCACGGAACAAATTTCGGAAATTGTTGTTAGCGCTCGGAGTTCAATTTGCTGCCGGGGGAATGTCGGGTTTGCGCCACAATTCGCCACTTTCTTTCGAGTCTACTGTTGCGCAAATGGCATAGTTTTTCGGCGTCCGGGGAGTTACACCGCAGCCAACGAAACTACCGAGTGACCTCCTCTGGTGGGGGTCAAGTTAGTAAGCGAAGTAAAAATCAAGGATGGTCACTATGAAGAAGATTCTGCTTTCGGGTGTCGCGATTGCCGCGCTGTTCGCTGCAGCTCCGGCTTCCGCCGCCGACATGCCGGTGCGCGCGCCGCAGTACAAGGCTGCGCCGATTGCTCCGGTGTTCAACTGGACTGGCTTCTACTTCGGCGGTCACGTCGGATACGGCTGGGCTGACAGCGGCGTCGGCGATCTCGACGGTTTCATCGGCGGTCTGCAGGTTGGTTACAACTGGCAGTTCAGCCGTAACTGGGTGTTCGGTCTTGAAGCCGACATCTCGGGTACGGACATGAGCAACGCCTTCCCGGCGCATGTCGATTACCTCGGCACGGCTCGCGCTCGTCTCGGCTACACCTGGGATCGCGTGATGATCTACGGCACCGGCGGTCTCGCCTATGCCAAGGCTTCGGCCGGCGGCGTGCACGACACCGACACCGGCTGGGCTGCCGGCGCTGGTATCGAATGGGCGTTCGCTCCGAACTGGTCGGCCAAGGTCGAATACATCTATGCCGACATCGACGCGTTCGAAGCTTCGACCGTCAAGTTCGGCGTGAACTATCGCTTCGGTTCCTACTAAGCGCCAGCGAAGTTCGATCAAAAGAAAACCCCGGACCGAAAGGTCCGGGGTTTTTTTGTTTTTATTCTTTCGATGTGCCGCGCGCCGCTCGCGAAGCGAGATGCCGTTTCAGATTTTGACTTCGCTGGTCCAGCCGAGATTGTCCGCGCGCTCGCCGCGCTGAATCTCGCAAAGAATGTCGTAGAGGCTCTGCATCACAGGCCCGACCCTCTCGCCGTTGCCGTGGAACGTATGCCACTTGTCGTCGAACCAGATTTTCCCGACCGGCGAGAGCACCGCGGCCGTGCCGCAGGCCGCGACCTCTTCAAAGGTGTCGACTTCCTTTCGCAGGTCGATCGGACGCGCTTCGATTTCCATGCCGAGTTCGTGCTTCGCGATATCCATGATCGAGCGCCGCGTGATGCTCGGAAGGATCGCGGCCGATTTCGGCGTGATCAGTTTCTTGCCGGCGATCGAGATCACGACGTTCGCGGACCCGGCCTCCTCGATATAGCGATGCTCGGCGGCGTCGAGATAAAGCGCTTCGTTTGCGCCAAGCTCCTGCGCCTTGCGTGTTGCGAACAGGCCGCCCGGATAATTCGCGCCGGCCTTGACGTCGCCGGTACCGTGCGGCGCGGCGCGGTCGAAATCCGAAACCGCAAGCGAGATCACCGAGAGGCCGCCGCTCTTGTAATAAGGGCCGACCGGCGAAACCATGACGCGATATTCGTATTGCTTGGCGGGACGCAGTCCCATGTTCGGGCCAACGCCGATCAGAAGCGGGCGAATATAAAGTGACGCGCCGCTGCCATAAGGCGGCACCCAGGATGCATTCGCGCGCACCGCTTCCATGACGCCGCGCAGAAACAGTTCCTTCGGCACCGACGGCATCGAAAGCCGCGCCGCGGTGTCGTGCATGCGCTCGGCATTCAGTTCGGGCCGGAACAGGAGAATGCGGCCGTCCTTCGCGGTCTGCGCCTTCATGCCCTCGAAGCATTGCTGCGCGTAATGCAGCGCCGGGGAGCCTTCATGCAGCGTGATGAATTCCGACGTGACCAACTCGCCGTCGTTCCACTTGCCGTCTTCCCACTTCGCCGAGAACCGGTAATCGGTCTTGGTGTATTCGAAGCCGAGTTTGCTCCAGTCCAGCGGCTGCTTCTGCACGATCTACTCCAGCGATGCACGCACACCCCGGACACGGAGCGCACGAATTAGGCGAGGCCCCGGAAACAGGACACCCTTGTTGACCAAAACTATAGCAGCGCCATTCGCGGAGAAAGAAGCCCCGGACCCCGGCAGGAGTAGGGATTTTCCGTCCCGGCTCGCCTAATGCGCCTTGGTGGCCGCGAAGGATGGCGTTTGCGCTGCAAAATCTTCCAGCCATTTGACCAGCCGGGGATAGCGATCCCGCCATTTTCCCTCGAACCGCAGGTCGAGATAGCCGAGCGCGCAGGCCAGCCCGATCTGGCCGATATGGGGCGTGGGGCTGATGAGGGCAGGGGGCGCGGCTTCAAGCTCGTCCAGCCCGCGCGTCACCTTCTCGGCCTGATAGTCGGTCCACTTCGCGAGTTGCAATTCTTCCGGCCGGAAGCGCTTCTCGTAAACCTGCAGCAGAGCGGCATCCATGATGCCGTCGGTCAGCGCGTGGAGGCGAAGAACTTCCCAACGCGCGCGGCCTTCGCGCGGAATGATTTTCCCGCCGCCGGCCATGGCGTCGAGATATTCGAGGATCACGGGGGAATCGAACAGGACGAAGCCGTCCTCCAAAATCAGCGTGGGGATCTTGCCGAGCGGATTCTGCCGGCGGATCGAGTCCGCCGGGTCATTGGTGTCGGTGATTTCGATCTTGATGCGATCGCTCAGGCCAAGCACGGCCGCCGCGATTTTTACCTTCCGGCCGAAAGGGGAAGGCGGAGAACTGCGTAAAATAAGCATGGCTTCTTATCTTACGCAGATCGCAACCGATCAACTGGCGCTTTGCAGATTTACCGCCTTGGGTCCCTTGCCGCGCTTGTCCGGTTCAACTTCGAAGGAAACCCGCTGGCCTTCATTGAGCGTACCGAGACCGGAACTCATCACGGCCGAAACATGAACGAAAACATCGCGTCCGCCGTCGTCCGGCTTGATGAAACCATAGCCCTTGTCGGAATTGAAAAATTTCACGGTGCCGGTGTTCGGCATTCAACTTCTCCCTTGCGTAAGAACGGCCGTTTGGCACGGCTCTGTTGCTTCCCGGAGAAAGGCTAGGGCAAAGCCGAAGCCTTGAAAAGCATCACTTAGGCTATCGTCTCGATGCGAACCGCCCCGCGGTCCTTCCCTGCGAGTGCATGCTGCAAGGCGGGAAGCAGCACGTCGCATTCCTCCTTCAGCTTCCATGGCGGGTTCACGACGAGGACGCCGTTTGCTTCGAGTGCGCCGTCGCCCCTGGGCTTTCCGATCTCCAGTTCGAGCCGCAAGGCCGGCCGGTTGGCAGCCCGGATGATGCGACGCAGCGCGGCGTCGGTGTCGTGGCGGTTCTTCAGCGGATACCAGATCAGATAGACGCCGGTCGCGAAGCGCTGAGCGGCCTCTTCCACGCCGTCGGCGATGCGCCGGAATTCCGCGGGGTCTTCAAAGGGCGGGTCGATCAGGATCACGCCGCGGCGCTCCTTCGGCGGCAGCAAGGATTTCAATGCGGTCCAGCCATCGAGCGCCAGCGTCTTGGCGAGCCGGTCGCGGCCGCCCGCGTTCTCCAGCGCGGCGTGTTCCTGCGGATGCAATTCGCAGAAGACGAGTGCGTCCTGCTTGCGGCTTAGTGCCTGCGCGATCAGCGGGGAGCCGGGATAGGCAGGAGCCGATTTCGCGAGCGCGTCGAAATAGGGCTGCAGCAGTTCGGCGGCCGGCCCTTGCGGCGGGTTCTCGCGCAACCGCTTGATGCCGCCGTGCCATTCGACAGTGCGATTGGCCTGCCCGCTTCTCAGATCGTACCGACCGGCGCCCGCATGCGTGTCGATCACGCGATAGGCGGCGTCCTTGGCATTCATGTGAACGAGCACGCGGCAGAACACGGCATGCTTGAAGACATCGGCAAAGTTTCCGGCGTGATAGCCGTGCCGGTAGTTCATGTTACGGCGATGACGCGGCTCAGCCGCGCACCGGCGGCAGGCGGACGCGAGGGTTGCGGCAGGCCTGGCGATCGACCTGCGGGCAGGCGCGAAACTTCAAATCCTTGCTCAGGCAGATCCGCACTTCGCGCAGGTTTCGCCGGTCGCAGGTGACGGCGATCATGTCGGCTTCGAGGCCCGGATTGGCGGTGCGAAAAGCGTTCTCTATTTCGGGCGGGGAAACCGTCTGCCATCGCGTCGCTTCGGAAAATTGCGGCGGGATTTTCACCTTGTTGAAGGCTTCGCGCAGCAGCCCGAAGTAACGGTCCGGGGCGAGGCCCGAGCAGGTGCCATGCTTGCGCCATTGATAGATCACGAGGCCGCGGCTCGGCATGATGTCGTGCAACTCGCGAATGGTGCGATCGGGCACGCGCGGCGCGTTATAGGCGCAGTCGGCCGGAAAGCCGCGATCATATTGCGGCCACAGCCCATGCACGACGAAGCGTAGGGGCCGCTGCGCGCGACATTGCGACGGGTCGGCGCGGTTGCCGGCGGAATCGCAATAGGACGGCGACCAGGAAAGCGACAGCACATAGAAGTCGAATTCGCCCGGCTCGCCGTATTGCTGCGCGCGTACGGGAGAAAGGCCCAGAACCAACGCGGCAAGCGCGACCGCGAGCAGGCGCATGTTACGGTCTCGCCTGTTTGCAGTCCGGCGCGTAAGCGAGGTTGCGGTCCATCCCGACCACGCACCAGGTCACGCCCCAGGTGAAGCCGGCAAAACCGGTGTCTTCGCCGATCGAGTAATAGACCTTGGTCCAGACCTGCTTGCCGTAGGCAGCGCTCGAAACCAGCGCCTTGGCTTCGCAATAACGCCGCGGAATCAACTCGCCGCCATAGGGCCGGTAGGCGATCTCGCGCACCTTTGCGAAGTCGTCGATCCTTGCGTCGGATTCCCAGTAGCGCGATTCCTTGTGGCCGAAGCGCTTCGGAATTTTGTAAAGGCCCCATTCGCAACCCGGCACGTTGCCGTCATAGCCGGGGCCGCGCAGCAGGCCGAAATTCATCTCCAGCCAGCTTGCCGCAACGGCAGGCTGTGCCGCGATCGCGGAACCCGCGAGAAGGGCGGCGGCGAGCAGGAGTTTTAATCTGTGCATTGCGGACGATCCCGGTTGGCCGCGCGGAGCGCGTGATTTCGAGCCACGATTACTTGGCCTCCCGCCCCGGTCAAGCGCGCAAAAGGCGCATCGGGGACGAAATTGCTGCACTTGCTTCGTGCTGCCCGCCGCACTAGCTTCGCCCGGAAATCGAACCAATTTTCCGGAGTTTCTCGATGTTCGTGCTCAAGTCCAAGGCCGAATGGATCGTGGTCGCCGCGCTGGCCGTGCTGATGGCGGTAACGCGGATCCACCATTTCGGCATCGGCGCGGTCGCTCCGGATGCTTCAACGGGCGTGTTTTTTCTGGCTGGGCTGCTCGTCGCATCGCCCTGGCTCCTGGCGGCATTGCTGGTTGAAGCCGTGGTGCTGGACGGGGTCGCAATCGGCTTCATGAATGTCGCCGACGCCTGCATGTCGTCGGGCTATGCGCTGATGGCACCGGCCTATGGCGCGCTGTGGCTCGCAGGACGCGCGCTGCGCGGTGCTGAGAAGCTCGATTTGCTCGGCGTCGGCAAGTTCGTGTGCCTGGTGGTCGGTGGAACGGTCGCGTTTTTTGTCGTTTCCAATCTCGGCTATTTCATCGGCAGCGAGCACTACACTCTCGGCATCGTCGAGTATGCGCGCCGCGTGTCGCAGTACTTCCCGATGTATCTTACGGTCACGCTGTTCTATGCCGCGCTCGGCACTGCCGCCTTCCTCGCCGCGCGCCGCGCCGGCGTGGTCGAGACCTCGCTCGCGCGCTGATCGCCGCCAACGCCATACGCAAATTCGCAGACGCCGCCGCCAAGCGGGCGGCGGTCATGTGCGTCGCGTTTGCTCCGTAGCGCGATGCATTTTCAGGGGTAACGGAGCAGGAGGCATCTCATGTCACCGACCATCATCAATCTCATTGTTCAGGTCATCGCCGGCGCGATCGGCGGCACTGCGATCGGACAGACGATCAAGAACCTGACGGCCGGCCCGATCGGCAACATCATCATCGGCGCAGTCGGCGGCGGCGTCGGCGGTCAAATTCTGGCGGCGCTGATCCCGGCGCTGCAGGCAAGCGCTGCCGCTCCCGATCTCGGCAGCATCTTGAGCAACGCGGCTGGCGGCGGCGCTGCCGGCGCGATTCTCACCGCAATCGTCGGTGCGGTCAAAAACAACATGGGCAAGTAAGCGGCCCTCGCAGAAGAAAAGCCCGGCGAGCGATCACCGGGCTTTTTTGTTGGGCGCGGCGTCTCAGCAGCGCCAGACATTCACCAGCGTGCGGCTATGGCTTCCGGGAACATCCACCTGCTGCAGGCCACAGCCGCCTGTTTCACCGATCCGGTGGACAACAGGCTGGGCGGCGGAGGCGGATATGGAACTGGTGATCGCCTGTTGCGGGGGAACGCCGATCTCCCCGTTCTGGTAGATCACTGCCGGTCCGCGCAGCGCAGGCAGATAGACCGCGCGACGATGCCGCCGGTGATGCCAGCCGGGATGGCGCGGCCGATTGTAGGAAAAGGCGTGACTGCGCGGGGTCACCGGAAAGCGGTAGTTCAGCGGCGCGCGGAACTGCAGGCTGGTGGTCTGGGCTTGCGCGACATTGGCGGGAAGGGCGAGGGCAGCGGCGGCGAGCGCGATGGCAGCCGTCAGTCGTTTCATGGCGCAACTCCGGAAACCGAACATCCGCCGCATCTGTTTCAAAAGCTAAACACTCCTGGTGCCGGAGTCGATCCCGTGCGGGGAGCGCTTTTTTTCGCGGCGTCACGCTCCCTTGCGGCTTCCGGGTTTCGTGATTTTCGCGTTTTGCGGGATCGGCTATAAGCCCGCGCGGTTGCTTTGGGGACTTCAGGATGAAACGGTTTTTTCTTGGTGCGGGGTTGCTGTTGTTCAGCGCGCAGGCAGGCTTTGCCTCGGCCAATCTCGACTGCACGGCACAGGACCAAAATGTCGCCAAGCTCGAAATCGAGGCGTTGACTTCGCGCGACGGCAAGCATCTTGCGAGCTTTCGCGGCGTGCTCGAGATCGAGCCGGGCAAGGCGATCGAACTCGTCGCGAAGGACGTCAAGTCCAAGCAAACCGAAAAGAACATCGCTTTCGTGATCGCAAAGACCACGGCGCAAGGGCCCGTCGAAATCCGCATCTTTGCGAAGCCGATCGGCGACGGCGATATCGACTACGAGGGCAATTACACTGTAACCGCCGGCAAACTGAAGAAGACCGGCAAGATCGCATGCCAGGCCGGGTGACCGCGATGAAGCGCATGGTTTTCGCGATTGCCGCTTCGCTGCTGTTTTCTATGGCCGCGCAGGCTTCCGGCGGTTTCAGTTGCCGGAGCCACGAAAAGGATCCGGTGAAGCTCGTGGTCGAGGGCGCGACCCCGCGTTCCGAGCCGGGCCTGCTCAATTTCGGCGGGCTGGTCGAATTCGACGGCAAGAAGCTCGAACTCAGAAAAGCCGACGTGACGAGCTTCCTCGGCAAGAATGGCATCATCCGCGTGCGCGTAACGGCACGGGCCGGCGGAGAAACCTTCGCGGTCCGGGTCGATGTCAAGCGCAACCCCGCTGACGAAGATGAATGGCCCGGCACCTACGAGATCGCACCGGCCGGCACAAAAGACAAAGCGCTGATCCGGCGCGGCAGCGTGCAGTGCTTCGTCGAATAGGCATGCGCAGGCTCGCGCTGCTCGCGGTTGTTTTCTTGCTGCAGGCGCAGACGGCAAGCGCGCTGATCCTGAGCTGTCTGCCGAACCGCGCGCCGCGGACGCCGGGCATCGACGTCTATCTCGACGGCTTCGCGAAGGGCGCCTATCCGCCGGAAGCGCTGCAGTCGCTTCGCGTGCTCGTGCGCTTCGGCGCGGATATCTACGAATTCTTTCCGGAGCAGGTGCAGGAGCTTTCGCTGCACGGCCGCGCGTTGCGGATTCACTTCCTGCAGCCGCTTTCCGCCGGCGAAACCGCGGAACTGCGGTTCGAGGGCGAAATCGCGGCGAAGCAGGGCGAGCCCTTCATTCTGCAGATGACGATCCGCAACGAGCGGCGCAGCGGCAAGGACGAGGTGCGCTGCACCATCGAATAGTGGTGCCGTGTTGTTGCTGCATGAGAGCCGTGCGCCGGGCGGTTTGCGCGGGCGCTACCGCGGCGCTAAAATTTCGCTCCGCATGAGATCCCCTGCATGAGCCGCGACAAGGTTCACTTTCTCCATATCGAAAAGCGGCCTGCAGAGGCCGGGCCGCGGCGCGGCGTGCGTATTCCCGGCGACCTTCTGTTCCTGCTCGCGCTTGGCGTTGCTTTCGTGCTTGCGCATTACAGTGACAAGCCGCCGCTGGTCGAGCGGCCGATCTCGCTGCAGCGCGCGGACGCGCCGCGGATCGCGGAACCTGCCGGGACGGGCGTGAACCTGCTGGACAACGGATTGCGGGGCTTCGAGCGCTAGCCCGGCGCAGGCAACCGGAAAATCAATCGGCGTAACCGATCGTGAAGAACTGCACGCGGGGTTTCAGCTCCAGCAGCGTCTTGTCGTTCGAGCGGACCTGTACGTCGCCAATCAGCTTCCTGTATTTCTTGCCCTCGGGAATGCTGTCGAGCGTGAAGCGCAGCGAGAGCGTGCAGCCGCCCGCGATCTTCTCGAACCTGGTATCCTGCAGATGCGCGTAACCGCCGAGATCCCATTCGAAGCCGGTGATGGGGAAGGGGCGGCCCGCGATCTTCTGGATTTCCTCGACCCGGGTGCCGAGCTTCACGCCGAAGGGCGCGGTCCAGCGCGATGTCGCTTCCGCGTTGCCGACGGTGATCGCAAGCGGACGCGCGCGCTTCTCGTCATCCTGCCACTGGATTTCGATGCGCCGCTCCGGGTCTTCCGCGAAGACGATGCTTGCCTTCTCGGTCGAGCCTTCCGGCCCCGGCACATCGCCATAAGTGACGTTCTCTTTCCCGAACGCCTTTTCGAGATCGGCGTGGGTCGCGTTCTTCCCGAACGGTCCGCTGCAGGCGATCACATAATCCTTGGCGGGATCGTTCTGCGCGGCTGCGGGGAGGGTGAGCAGCAGCGCGGCGAGCAAGGCGGGAAGCGCGTGTTTCATGGCGGGCAATCCGTTTCGTGTGACGCGCATTCTGGTTTGCTTCGCGGTTTAACTGTGGCGCTTCATTCCGCGTTCGGCGCCGGATAGGTCAGCGTGTAAATCCAGAGCCGCGGCCGCAGCGTCAGCAGGTCCTTGTCGTTCGAGGCAATCTCGACCTCGCCGATGAAGTGCTTCAGATGCTCCGGCGGCTGGCCGCCATCGATCTCGAAATGGCCGCTGAACGAACAGCCGCCCGCGAGCTTCTCGAGCTTGGTGCCCTCGAAGTGGCCCTTGCCGGCGACGTCGAAGGCGAAGCCGTTGATCTTGAACGGCTTGCCCGCGATCTGTTCGATGCGCTGGATCGTCATGCCGTTCATGACGCCGTAGGGACCGATCCAGCGGTTGTTCTCGCCGAACACGGTGATGACGGCGGGCTTCGCGCGCTTCTCCTCGTCGTACCATTCGATCTCGAGGCGGTGCCGCGGGCTTTTCGCGTAGATCACGGAAGCCACCACGACCTCGCCTTCGGCGCGGCTCACTTCCTCGATCGTGACGTTCTTCGCGCCATAGGCCTTCACCAGGTCGGCATG
>JAEZFA010000148.1 GCA_023417665.1 Pseudomonadota bacterium
TTCTGTTC
This sequence comes from Pseudomonadota bacterium, assembly GCA_023417665.1. Lineage (GTDB taxonomy): Bacteria > Pseudomonadota > Alphaproteobacteria > Rhizobiales > Xanthobacteraceae. The sequence continues at coordinate 9 of JAEZFA010000148.1, forward strand.
CCGGCCGCCGCCCTGAACGGTCGGCGTCGCCTGCTTTTGCGGAGCGGAAGGCGCTTGCGGCGCTGCCGCCGGTTGCGGCTGCGGTGCATTCTGCTTCTGGTAATCGCGCCAGCGCGCGACGTTCTTCAGATGCTGTTCATAGGTTTCGGCAAAGACATGCCCGCCGGTACCGTCAGCGACAAAGTAAAGCTCCTTGGTCTTCGCCGGATTGGCCACGGCTTCGAGCGAGGCCCGCCCCGGATTGGCGATCGGCCCGGGCGGCAGGCCGTTGATCGTGTACGTATTATAAGGTGTCGGCTGCTCGACATCGGCACGGGTCAGCGAGCGGCCGAGCGAGCCTTTGCCGCCGACCAGCCCATAGATGATCGTGGGATCGGACTGCAGCCGCATCTTCTTGTTGAGACGATTGACGAAGACGCCGGCGACGCGCGTGCGCTCGCTTGCGATCGCGGTTTCCTTTTCGACGATCGAAGCGAGCGTGACGAATGCGTTGATGTCGTCGATCGGCAGGTCGGGCGCGCGACGCGCCCAGATCTGTTCGACCAGTTGCTTGTGCGCGGCACTCATGCGCTGGAGCAATTGCTCGCGCGTGGTGCCGCGGTTCACGCGATAGGTTTCCGGCAGCAGCGAGCCTTCCACCGGGATGCGCTGGATCGGCCCGGTAAGCACTTCAGCATCGTTCAGGCGCTGGATGATCTGTTGCGTGGTCAGCCCCTCGGCAATCGTCACCGAGTGCTGGATCGACTTGCCCGAGATGATGGTCTGGAGCACGTCATCCATGCTCGCGCCTTTGGCAAAGGCATATTCGCCGGCCTTGAGCTTGTCGGTCGCACCGAGCACGACGGCGCCGATCATAAACAGCGTCGGATTGTCGATCACGCCTTCGCGGTTCAGAAGATCCGCCATGTCGCGAAGTCCGGTCCGCTGCGGAATGTTGACGGTATGATCGGCCGCCAGCGGACCGACCGCGCCGAAGCGCTCGCTCGCATAATAGATCGCGCCGCCCACGGCGATGGCGAGCAGCAGCAGGATCGTGAAGATCGCATTGCCGACGATGATGATCGGATGGCGCGCGCGGCTCGATGCGCGGCGCTGCGGCTTCTCGCGCAAGGGCGGACGCTCGTCGTAATGGGGGCTATCGTCGTGCGGATAGTCGTCGCGGCCAGCCATTCACATTCCGTCTTGTTTCGCCGTCTTGTTCTGACTTGAGGGCGGCCCGCCCCCGAGCCGCGCACCGGACGAAGCTAAGGCCAAATGTGGCCAAAGCGGGAAGAAGTCCGCGTCTTAATTGACGCGGCGGAGAATCAACGACGCGTTGGTGCCGCCGAAACCGAAGGAATTGGAGAGCACGGTATTGATCTCGCGCTTTCGCGGCTTGTGGGGCACGAGGTCGATCGGCGTTTCCACCGAGGGATTGTCGAGATTGAGCGTCGCCGGCGCCACCTGATCGCGGATCGAAAGCAGCGAGAAAATCGCTTCCACCGCGCCTGCCGCACCCAGCAGATGCCCGATCGAGGACTTGGTCGAGGACATCGAAATCTTGCCCGCGGCATTGCCGAGCAGCCGCTGCACCGCGCTCAGCTCGAGTTCGTCGCCGAGCGGCGTCGAAGTGCCGTGCGCGTTGATGTAGTCGATCTCCGACGGAGAAATGCCGGCGCGCTTCACCGCCGCCAACATGGCACGCTCGCCACCCTCGCCTTCCGGCGCGGGCGAGGTAATGTGATAGGCATCGCCCGAAAGGCCGTAGCCGATCACTTCGCCATAGATTTTCGCGCCGCGCGCTTTGGCATGCTCGTATTCTTCGAGCACGACAACGCCGGCACCCTCGCCCATCACGAAGCCGTCGCGGTCCTTGTCATAGGGACGCGACGCCTTGGTCGGCTGATCGTTGTAGCCAGACGACAGCGCATGCATCGCGGAGAAACCGGCGAGTGCCATGCGGCCGACCGGCGATTCCGTTCCGCCCGCGACCATGACATCGGCATCGCCGAGCGCGATCAGCCGCGCTGCGTCGCCGATCGCATGCGCGCCGGTGGAACAGGCCGTAACCACCGCGTGGTTCGGTCCCTTGAGATGGTGCTGGATGGAGACGTAGCCGGAGGCGAGATTGATCAGGCGGCCCGGAATGAAGAACGGCGAAACCCGGCGCGGGCCTTTTTCCTTCAGCGTGATCGCGGTTTCGGCGATGCCTTCGATGCCGCCGATGCCGGAGCCGATCAGAACGCCGGTGCGCTCCTGGTCTTCGGTGGTCGCGGGTTTCCAGCCGGCGTCTTCGAGCGCCTGGGTCGCGGCCGTTACGCCATATAGAATAAAGTCATCGACCTTGCGGCTTTCCTTGGGCTCCATCCACTGGTCGCGGTTGAAGGTGCCGTCGGAGCCGTCGCCGACCGGAATCACATGCGCGATCTGGCAGCGCAGGTCCGATACTTCAAAGGTGTCGATCTTCTTCGCGCCGCTCTTGCCTTCGAGCAGACGCTTCCAAGTGATCTCGACGCCGCAACCGAGCGGCGAGACCATCCCCAGCCCGGTGACGACAACGCGACGCATTCTATTCTCTTGGATTCCGTTGGGCGCGGACCGGCACTTTTTGCGGTC
>JAEZFA010000191.1 GCA_023417665.1 Pseudomonadota bacterium
GATCGCTGGTCGTGGTCACGATCATCGGAATCTGACCGCCGAGCACGTCCGTGAGCGCGATGGCCGAGCCGCGATAGCCGACATGCACCATTTCGACACCGGCGGCCTTGCCGAACAGAACGCCGAAGAAATGCGGCAGCGCGCCCGCGCCCGGAGAGCCGAAACTCGTCTTGCCCGGATTGGCTTTCATCCAGGCGACCAGTTCTTTCAGATTCTTGGCCGGGACTTCGGGACCGACCGCAATTCCGAACTCGAACTTCGCGACCTGCGATACCGCCACGAGATCCTTGTCCGGGTTGTAAGGCAGATCGGTGAAGACGTGCTGATGCACGGCGGTCGGCGCGATCGGCGTGAGCAAAATCGTATCGCCGTCCTTGGGCGCCTTGACCACTTCGCTGACGCCGAGCCGTCCGGCAGCGCCGGTTTTATTCTCGACGATCACGGGCCGGTTCAGGCCCTTGCGAAGCTCTTCCGCGAGCAGCCGCGCCAACGCATCGCCCGCGCCGCCGGCGGCATAAGGAAACACGATCCGCACCGGCTTCTCGCTGAGTTGCGCCTGTGCCGGTGCAGTTGCGAAACCGAGCACGACCGCGAGTGCAGCACACAACAAATTTCTGATGGACATGATTTTCCTCCCTCTGGTTCTCGTTTTTCGAGTTTTCTTCTTGGCGTTGCGGGATCAGGCCACAGGTTCGGCCACCCCCGTGCAGGGCAAATTCGCTCGTTCCGGCTGCCGGAACGTTGCAGGACCCCGCTCCAGCGGTCAATATCGGGGGCATAGGAAGGGGCATGACGAAAGAAACCATGCGCGGTCTGGAGCGGGGACTCGCAGTGCTGCGAGTGCTTGAGCGCGCCGACAGTTTCGCCTTGCGCGATCTGCATCGCGAAACCCGACTGCCGAAGCCGACGCTGCTTCGCATTCTCTCCACGCTGGAAGAAGGCGGTTACGCCCGTCGCCGTCTTACCGACGGCACGTGGCGTCGCGCGGCGCGCAAAACGGAAACGCCGCAGTCGATGCTGCACGATCTGCTACTGGATGTCGGGGGCGAAGCGCTCGACGATCTTTGCAAACGCATTGCCTGGCCGTCCGATCTTGCCGTCTATCACCGCGGCATGATGCACATACTGGAAACGACGCGGAAGAAAACGCCGTTCGTCGTCAACATGACGGGCATCGGCTATCGCGTGCCGATGTTGCAAACCGGACTCGGCCGCGCCTGGCTCGCCTTCTGCTCCGAGGCCGAACGCGAGAAAATTCTCTCGGAGCTTCGCCGCTCCGACAACGCCTTCAATCGTACCGCGCGCGAACCCGAGACGGTTGCGGCCATTCTCGCGGAAACGCGCAGCAAAGGGTACGGCACGCGCTCGCCCGGCTTTACCTTGCGCGCCGAAGGCGAAGATAAAACCAATGGCGTTGCCGTACCGGTTATGATGCGCGGCAATGTAATCGCCTGCATCAGTCTGGTCTGGACGATCCCGGCACTGAACGAGCAGACGGCCACCAAGCGCTATCTGGCCAAAGTGCAGGCGGCCGCATCGCGTATCGGATACGAAATCGAAAAGCGCATTCCCGAAAGCGGGAGCTAGCGCTTGGGCGCAGCACCGCCCTCGCCGAGATAACCGCTCCAGAGTTCTTCCGGAATTTCGGCTTCGTCCCACACGCCGATGAGAATGCCTTTGCGCGTGGACCGTCCGCGGCTTTTTTCGATTTCACTTTCCGATTTCGTGGTCCGTTGCGAAAGCCGGAGGCCCCAACTGTGCAGCACGGCCGCAAACCGCGTCCGCTCCTGCTCGTAGGCCGGATCGGCGCCGAGATCGCGGAACTCGCTGGGATCGTTTTCCAGATCGTAGAGCATCGGACGAAATCCGATCGCGTGAATGTATTTCCAGCGCTTGTCCGCGACCATGAAAAGCCGCGCGTCGCGCGGCGCAACCTTCAGGTTCATCGCGGCCGGAAACATCGAATAATCGTATTCGGAGATCGCGCAGCGCCGCCAGCTTGCGGGCGCTTCGCCGCGCAGGAACGGCACGAGCGAACGTCCCTCCAGCCGGTGCGACTGTTCGCCGGCGTCTCCTCCCGCTGCGTCCAGGAAAGTCGGAACCAGGTCGATCGATTCCACGAGCTCGTCGCAGATTTTTCCGCGCGCAGAATCCGGGGCGGACGGATCGTAAACGATGAGCGGAATTTTCACCGACGGCTCGTGGAAGAGATCCTTCTCGCCCATCCAGTGATCGCCGAGATAATCGCCGTGATCGGAAGTGAACACGATCATCGTGTTTTCCATCAGGCCGCGTTCTTCCATGAAACGAAACAGCACGCCGAGCTGGTCGTCGATCTGTTTGATGAGACCCATGTACACGGGAACCACTTCCTCGCGAACCTCATCCCGTGCGAACACATTGCTGACGCGATGCTGCATGAACTCGCGATAGACCGGATGCGGGTCGCGGCGCTCTTCCTCCGAACGAACGGCCGGCGTGAGATCGTCCGCGCCATACATCGAGTTATAGGGCTCCGGCGCGATATAGGGCCAATGCGGCTTGATGTAGGAAAGATGCAGGCACCACGGCGCCTTGGCCTCGCGCATGAATTCGATCGCGCGGCGCGTCATGTAGGGCGTTTCGGAATCTTCCTCGGCAACGCGCGCGGGCTTGCGCGCATGTTTCATCGCCCAGCCCGAAGCAAGCTGGTTGCCTTCGCCTTGCGCGGCATTGGCCCAGTCGTGCCAGGGATTGTCGCCGCCATATCCCTTCTCGTTGAGATACTGATTGTAGCGCGGCAGCTTCGGATCATATCTGCCGTCCGGACCGACCGCGTGCAGCCCGTCGTCGCGCTCATAAGGATCGAAGCCGCATTCGGAGACACGCACGCCGATGATCGATTCCGGATCGACCCCGAGCCGCTGCATGCCCTCGGCATCCGCTTTCATGTGCGTCTTGCCGATCAGCACCGCATCCATGCCGAGCGGCCGCAGGTAGTCGCCGAGCGTCATCTCGCCGACTTTCAGCGGGATGCCGTTCCACGACGCGCCGTGCGAGTCGACATAGCGGCCGGTGTAGAAGCTCATGCGCGACGCCCCGCAAACCGGCGACTGCACATAGGCGCGCGAAAATCGCACGCCCTGCGCCGCGAGCCGGTCGATGTTCGGCGTATGCAGCTTCGGATGACCCGCGCAGGACAGATAATCCCAGCGCAACTGGTCGCACATGATGAAGAGAATGTTTTTAACGGCGCGTAACATGGCTCTTTAATAGCACGACGCCGTGATGGCCCGTCACGCGCCTACGGGCGGCCATTACGCCCAGCGGAACGCCGTCACGCCGACAGCGCCGCCTTGACCAGACCGCTGGCTTTGCCGAAATCCATCTGGCCCGCGTATTTCCCGCGCAGTACCGCGATCACCTTGCTCATGTCCTTGACGGAGGCCGCACCCGTTTCCGCGACCGCCGCCTTGATCGCAGCTTCGACTTCGGCGTCCGACATCTGCTGGGGCAGAAAGCCCTCGATCACCTTGATTTCGGCAAGCTCGTTGGCGGCGAGTTCCCCGCGTCCGCCTTTTTCGTAAAGCACGGCCGATTCCTGCCGCTGCTTGATCAGCTTCTGGAGCAGCGAAAGCACGGCCGCGTCGTCGAGCGGCTCCTTGCCGCCGCCTCTGGCCTCGATATCGGCGTTCTTGATCGCCGCATTCACCAGCCGGAGCGTGGACAATTTCAGCTTGTCGCCCGATTTCATGGCGTCTTTCAGTGCATTGTTGATCTGATCGCGCAACATGGGGGCTCCGGCAGATTCCACTTTATATATTGGAGAGTCGCCGCTATTTAGGCCGCTTATGAACCCGAAACAAGCGACGAACGGCTGGGCCGAAGAGAAGCCCACGGCCCTCCTGGTGCTGGCTGACGGCACCGTGCTCGAAGGCCATGGCCTTGGCGCGACCGGCTCGCAGGTCGGCGAGGTCTGCTTCAACACCGCGATGACCGGCTATCAGGAAGTTCTCACCGATCCTTCCTATGCCGGCCAGATCATCACCTTCACCTTCCCCCATATCGGCAATGTCGGCGTCAACGACGAAGACATCGAGACCGTGAACATGGCGGCGGTGCTCGGCGCACGCGGCGCAGTGCTGCAGGCCGACATCACCGATCCCTCGAACTATCGCGCGAGCCGCCATCTCGATGCCTGGCTCAAGGCCCGCGGCATCGTCGGCATCGCCGGCATCGACACCCGCGCGCTGACCGCACTCATTCGCGACAAGGGCATGCCGAACGGCGTGATCGCCCATTCGCCGGACGGCACCTTCGACCTCGCCGCGCTGAAAAGCCAGGCGCGCGAATGGCCGGGCCTCGACGGCATGGACCTCGTGCCGACGGTCACGACCGCGCAGCGTTATTCGTGGGACGAAACGCCCTGGGAATGGGGCAAGGGTTACGGCCGCGAAGAAAACCCGGAATTCAACGTCGTCTGCATCGACTACGGCATCAAGCGCAACATCCTGCGCCTGCTCGCCGCGAACAAATGCAAGGTGACGGTCGTTCCCGCGACGACTTCGGCCGAAGACATTCTGGGCATGAAGCCGGATGGCGTGTTTCTCTCCAACGGACCCGGCGATCCGTCAGCGACCGGCGAATATGCGGTGCCGGTCATCAAGAAGCTGATCGACTCGGGCACGCCGACTTTCGGAATTTGCCTCGGCCACCAGATGCTCGGCCTCGCGGTCGGCGCCAAGACGCGCAAGATGCATCAGGGCCATCATGGCGCGAACCATCCGGTGAAAGACCTCACCACCGGCAAGGTCGAGATTACCTCGATGAACCACGGCTTTGCGGTCGATCGCGAGACGCTTCCCGAAGACGCCGAGGAAACGCATGTCTCGCTGTTCGACGGCTCGAACGCCGGCATCGCGCTGAAAAGCCGGCCCGCCTTCTCGGTGCAGTATCACCCGGAAGCCTCGCCGGGGCCGCGCGACTCGCGCTACCTCTTCGAGCGCTTCGCGGAGCTGATGAAGAAGCACAGGAAATAGCGCCACGCGGCGAAAGTTCTGCTAGCCTCGCGTTATAAAGACGCGAGGCTTTTTTTCATGCGCCGCTTCGGCTTTGTTGCAGCAGTTGTTTTTCTTCCTGCACTTCCCGCCTGCGCCAGAGCATTCGACGGCCTCGTCGTCCGTGTGGAAGGACGCATCCGATGACCACGGACGAATTCATCGGCTTCTTTGCGAAAATCATGCACATGGACGAGCGCGCATGGGAGCGGCACGCCAATCCCTGGAGCGTCTGGTCGCGCCTCGCCACGTTTCCGGTCTTCATGCTGGCATTATGGAGCATGCACTGGATCGGCTGGTGGTGCCTGATCCCGATTGCCCTGCTTTCAATCTGGCTCTGGCTCAATCCGCGCATCTTTCCGCCGCCCCGCTTCACCCATCGCTGGGCGTCCCGTGCCGTGCTCGGGGAAAGGATCCATGTGCTGCGCTTCATGCATCCGGTGCCCGTTGAGCACACCAACGTCGTCTCGCTTCTCGGCATCGGCTCGGCAGTCGGCGCAATTTTTGTGGTTGCCGGGCTGTTGGCTGGCGATCCGTTTTTCTTCATCGCCGGCGGTATCGTGGTTGCGTTCTTTAAGCTCTGGATCTGCGACCGCATGGTCTGGCTGTTCGACCAGATGAGCGAACACGTGCCGGAATACCGCGAGTGGCGGCGCTAGTAATTCTCCCACAGGCCCGGGGTCGCGAGTTCGAGCAAATTGCCGTCCGGATCGCGGAAGTAGATGCTTTCGCCGCCCTTCGGCCACTTCACACGGCCTTCGATGACGACGCCATGCTCGTCGAGCAGTTCTTCCCAATCGGCAAGTTCGTCGGAAGCAATCGCAAAAGCCATGTGGATCGCACCCAAGCCGTCATGCGCCGGGATGTTGCCGATCTTCATTTCCGTGTTGTGGTTGGAAGCGCCGCGCTTGAAGAGCAGGAAGACCGAGCGCCCGACTTTATAGGCGCGCATGCGCTCGTCCTCGAACATGACGTCGAGCATCATCGTGCCTTCGTAAAATTCGCGGGCGCGATCCATGTCGTCGACATAGACCACGGTTTCGATGACACCTTCGATGACCGGCATCAGACGCGGTCTCTGAGGCCCTTCACGCCGGACTTCTCGGCGCAGTGATCGCAGCAGTAGAACTTGCCGTCGGCCTCGAGCCCATGACCGATGATGCGGCAGCTGCAATGCGCGCAACTCGGCGCCAGCGCCTGAATTGCGCATTCGAAACTGTCGAAGGTGAACTTCTTGCCCGAGTGAACGACCTCGAAACTCTTGTCGTAGTCGTTTCCGCAGGTGTGGCAGGTGGCCATCGCAAACTCCTTTCGTTCAAGGAGCAACGCGGGCGTCAATCTCCGGGTTCCCGGCAATCTATCTTGTCTTCGGGAACCGGCACGATCCGCTTCGCGCCCCAGTCGAACATCCAGGCGCCCTTCAGCGCGCTCGGCGCTACGTTGCCCTCGCCCTTGAACTGGGCGTAGGCAAAAACATACTGTCCGGCGGGCGCATCAGGGCCCGGTCTCAGGTAACAGCCGACCGAATAGAGGTCCAAACCCTTGGGCTTCGGCGCACGGACGACCTGCACGACCTCGAACACGGTCGAGTCGGTATTCGTCTTGGCGCCGGTGTCGCGCACCAGAAGCAGGACGTAGTTCTTTTTATAGCTGCCGTATTCGATCGCGAATTCGGTCTGCTCGCCCTGCTCGTTGAACAAGATCGCGCCCTGTTCGCTCGTGAAGGCAGGCAGATCGATGTCGCGCTTGCCGATAAGCTCGCTTTCGAATGCCGCCGCGGGCGAGGCCGCCGCGACGACGGCAAGCAGAATAACCGGAAGCCGCATCGGGCGACCTTTCGTGAATCAGGGGCGCCATGCTATCCGGTCGGCCCGGCCCCCGCCAATTGGTACCGATCCGTATGCGCGACTGGATTTCCTACTGGGACTCCGATCACCCGATCTACGTCAATGCGCGGCATTTCGACGTGCATTACGCGAATATCGCGGATGACATCGTCAGGCTGCTGCCCGGACAACACGCCCGCGTGCTGGATTACGGTTGCGGCGAAGCGTTGCATGCCGACAAAATCGCGGGCCGCTGCGCGACGCTTTATCTGTGCGAGGCGGCACCGACCGTCCGGTCACGTCTCACGGAACGCTTCGGCAAGGTTGCGAATATCGCGGTGACCTCGCCCGAAGACGTTGCGGCCATGGAGCCCGAAAGCCTCGACCTGATCGTGGCAAACTCGTTGCTGCAATATCTGAAACGCGGCGAACTAGTCGCGCTCCTGAAAGAATGGCGGCGTCTGCTCGTCCCCGGCGGCGCGCTGATCATCGCCGATGTCATCGGACCGAAGCAAAGTGCGATTGCCGATGCGCTGTCGCTTCTGAACTTTGCCCGCAAGAACGGCTTTCTGACCGCCGCCTTTATCGGCCTCGTGAAGACGACGCTGTCCGATTACCGCAAGTTGCGCGCCGAACTCGGGCTTGCGACCTACCCGGAAGAGGAAATGCTGAAGCTGCTGACCGAAGCCGGCTTCGACGCCGCGCGCCTGCGCCCGAACCTCGGGCACAATCAGGGGCGCATGGCCTTCCGCGCACAGAAGAACGCGGCGATTGGCGACTAGCCCTTAAAGCCATCGTACGCGAAAGCGGGACCCCAAAACCACGACCGGAAGTTATTTTCGTAGGAGCCTGCTTTCAACGAAAAGGCAGGAAATACGGATTCGCGCTTTCGAGGGAATGAAAAATACCTGATCGCGAAGTGTCACCACCCGCTTCCGCCGCCGCCGCCACCGCCGCCCCCGGAAAAGCCGCCGCCGAAGCTGCTGCTCGATGAACTCGAGCTCGACGAACTGCTGTAACTCGAACTCGTGCCCGGCGCCGTCGACGACGAAGCCACGAC
>JAEZFA010000213.1 GCA_023417665.1 Pseudomonadota bacterium
CTCGCATTTTAGGGAGAGCTAGCAGAGCGCGATTAAGAAACCGTTCAGAAAAACGCCCGTGTTTCTCAGCCTTTGAAACCGCCGCCTTCCAGATAGGCGATTTCCTCGGCGGTCGAAGTGCGGCCGAGAATTTCGTTCCGGTGCGGGAACCGGCCGAAGCGCTCGATAGCATCCCGGTGAATCTCGGCATACTTAATGTTGTCTTGCCCGCCGCTCTTGGCCATCAGCGCGACGCAGCGCTCCTGATCGGAAAGCACCTCGCTGTGCATGTAGGGAAGATAGAAGAAGGTGTGCAGTTCCGGATCGACCGCCTGATCGTGCCCTTCCGCGATCGCCCGGTCGGAAATCTGCTTTGCCTTCTCGTCGGTCGCGAAGGCCTGCGGCGTGCCGCGGAACATGTTGCGTGGAAACTGGTCGAACAGAATCACGAGCGCCAGCGCGCCGTAAGCCGAGCGCTCCCAGTGGTCCAGTTCGCCGCGGATTCCCGCTTCATAGGTTTCGAGAAAGCGCGACTTCACCTCCGCATCAAAAGCCGCATCGAACGCAAACCACTTTGCAGGTCCGGCATCTTTCCAGAACCGCACGATTTCTTCGGGGCGTGTCTCGATCATCTAGAGCCTGAATGTCCTTGACTGGATTTTTTCATAGAGCGCGGAGTCTAGCGGAACGTAGGCGCCCTGCACAGGATCGCTGAAGAAGATCTCATCCTGCATACGCGCCGGATCAAAACCCTCCTTCACGAGATCGACCTTGCGCTGCTTGAAAGTTCCCGTGACATCGAGTTCGCGCTTGAGCCGGATGAAAAGCGGCCGCGCGTATTCCGGCAGCGATTTCGCAATATGCGCTCGCAATTCCGCAAGGTCGAGATCGCCGCCCGACACCACCGCGATCATGCCGGCCTTGCCGTCATAGCCCTTGACCGGCACGCCATACACGGTGGCCTCCTGCACGCCGGGAAAAACCGTGAAGGCTTCCGCGACTTCGTTGGTCGAGACGTTCTCGCCTTTCCAGCGGAACGTATCGCCGATGCGGTCGATGAAATAGAAATATCCCTTGCTGTCCTGCCGCAGCAGATCGCCGGTGCGGAACCAGGCATCGCCTTTTTCGAAGACGTCGTGCAGAATTTTCTTCCTCGTCGCTTCCGGGTCGGCATAGCCTTCAAAGCGGCTGGTCGGCTTGCTCGGATCGTTGATGATCTGGCCGATTGCTTCGCCGACTTCGCCCGGCTCGCAGGCGATGCAGAAGCCCTGGCTGTCGCGCACGGGCTGCTCGCTCTCGACATCGAACTGCACGATGCGGGTCGGAAAGCGATGCGCGAGATAGGAAGGCAGCCTGCCGACCGCACCCGGCGTACCATCGAAATTGAAGCTCGCAACATTGCCTTCCGTCGCCGCGTAGAATTCCAGAATGCGCGGGATGCCGAAACGCTCCCGGAATTGCGGCCACACGTCCGGGCGCATGCCGTTGCCGCAACAGACGCGGATCGAATGTTTCTTCTCGTTCTCGTTCGGCGGTGCGGTGACGAGATAGCGGCAAAGCTCGCCGATATAGATGAAGGCGGTGCACTTCCACTTCACGCAATCGTCCCAGAACTCGCGGGCCGAGAACTTCTCGCGGATGAACACGGTGCCGCCGCCGATCAGCGTCGCGCCGGTCGCGACCATGCCGCCGTTGGAATGATACATCGGCAGGCAGTCATACATGCGGTCCGACGGCCTGGTGCCGATTGCGCCGGCAAAGCCGTTGGCCGCCAGCATCAGCCGATAGTGATTGATGTTCGCGGCTTTCGGCAGCCCGGTCGTGCCGCTCGTATAGATGAACAGCGCGCGATCGTTGATGTCGAGATCGGGCCGCTCTTCGGCCGCAAGCGGTGCTGCGTCCATCGCCGCGACCGCAGACTCGATCCGGTCATAGTCGTTTGCTTCGCCGTGAACCCAGATTTTCGGCTGCACCGAAAGCTGCGGCTTCGCGCCGTTGAAGGACGCAAGCAGCCGCGAATCCACGATCACATGCTTCGGCGTCACGATTGAAATCGAATGGGCAAGCGGCGTGCCGGTCAGATTGGTGTTGAGCAACGCCACCACGCCGCCGGCCCGCAGCACGCCGAGCCAGATCACAAGATATTCGGGGCGATTCAGCATCAACAGGCAAACCACGTCGCCCTTGCCGACACCCTGCGCCCGCGCCCAGCGCGCATACTGGTTCGCGCGCCGGTCGAGTTCGCGATAGGTGAAACGCTCCCGGTCCGAGACCAGCGCGTCCTTGTCGCCGTATTGTTTTGCGAGGTCTTCGACCACCCAGGGAAAAACGCGTTTCGGATTTTTCGCGATCGGCGTCGTCATCCGCAGGGTCGAAAGCGCGCCACGCAGATACTTGAATTCCTGAACCAGTCCCATGTCGCATCCCTCCGGCAGCGCGCTTTGCGGCGCTTTCCGCGAGCGAAGCTTCCGACAGGAAGTGCGGCGTGGGCAAGAGCGAAGAGACGGCTAGCGCAGCGCCAGCGGATTGTCGGTGAGCGCCGCCTTGTCCGGCGTATCGATCTGCGGAACGCCGAGAAATGCGTCGAACATCTTGCGCACCATCTCCGGCGCAAGATCCTTGGTGATGCAGACCATGCGGCTCCGGCGGTCGTCGTCCGGCCAGGATTCCAGCCGCGCCGGCGGATGCATCAGATGCTGCACGACATGAAACACCACCGGCCGCTCCGGATCATCGGCAAGCCGCACGATCCCCTTCATGCGCAGAAGCTTGTCGCCATGCGCCGAGCGCATCAGATCGAGAAACATCTCGAGCGTATTGAGCGGGATCGCCTGCTCGGTCGCGATGCTGAAGGCCTTGATCGAGGCGTCGTGCCGCGACGCCTGGTCGTGATGATGATGGCCGTGATCGTGACCATGGCCATGACCATGACCATGACCATGATCGTGGCCGTGATGGTGGTGATGATCGTGGCCATGCGCATGCGCGCCGTGATGCGCGCCTTCCTCGGCGGCGATCACCGCTTCCTCGCGCAGCCAGCGCGCGACATCCGGGATCTTGCTCTCGGGATTGTAAAGCCCGGCATTGACAAGCTCGGCGACCGGCGGCTGCCCTTCCAGCACGACCGCTGCGGGATTGAGCTTCTGCAGGCGTGCGCGCAGTGCAGGCAGCGCCGCCGCCCCTTCCGGCAGATCGGTCTTGGTGATCACGATGCGGTCGGCCATGGCGGCCTGCTTCACCGCTTCCTCGTGATGGTCAAGCGTATGCATGCCGTTCACGGCATCGACCAGCGTCACCACGCCGTCGAGCCGGTAACGCAGCGTCAGATAAGGCTGCGTCATGATGATGTGAATGACGGACGCGGGATCGGCGATCCCGGTGGTCTCGACAACGACGCGGTCGAAGGCCTTGCAGCGGCCATTGTCGCGCGCGCGCAGGAGATTTTCGAGCGAGTTCACGAGATCGCCGCGCACCGCGCAGCACAGGCAGCCGCTTGCCAGCAGGATCACGCCTTCCTCGACGATTTCGTAGAGGTTGTGATCGATGCCGATATCGCCGACCTCGTTCACGAGCACCGCCGTGTTGGAGAGCGCCGGGTCTTTCAGCAGCCGATTGAGCAGCGTGGTTTTTCCGGCGCCGAGGAAACCGGTGAAGACATTGAGCGGGATCGGTTCGATGGGACCCGCCGGCTTCGCGGGCTTGTCGTTCACGATTGCCGGTCCGGGCGCTTGCGCGGCATCGGCGCCACTTTCGGCAGCCGCAGCGGCTTTTCTTCTTCCGCATTGTTCTGCGGACCGAAGCCGTCCGGCAGCGGCGCGAACGGCGAAGCGGCATTCGCCTGATAGCCCTGCGGCACGACTTCCATGCGGCCGTTCACTTTCGCGAGCCGGACCGGACGACCGCGCTCGTCGCGCGCCGGGCCGGTATGGACGCGGATCGGCGGCATTGAAGCCGGCATTTCGGTGAAGAGGTTGGCGCGCGTATCGTCGTCTTCCTCGTCGTCACCAGAATCCGACGCGGCCACGCGGCGATTGCGCTTCTTCCCGCACATCTGCTCCCACATGCTCTGCGGGTCCTGCGCGAGATTGGCGATCGTGGCGACGTTCTTCGAGCCGCCGAGCAGAACGTCGAGCCCGACGCCGGCCTGGAAGCCGCGCTCGAACAGCATCGCCGCATGTTCCGCGCGCGCATAGGCATTGGGCGCCCCCAACACAACCGCGACCAGCCGCCGGTTGCCCCGGTGCGCCGACGCCACGAGGTTGAAGCCGGATGCGCAGATGAACCCGGTCTTCATGCCGTCCGCGCCCGGATAACGGTCTATCAATCGATTGTAGTTTCGCAGCATGCGCTTGCCGACCACGAGCGCCGGAATGCGGAAATACATCTCGTGCTCGGGAAAGTCGCGGATGATCGCCTGCGCCAGGATCGCCATGTCGCGCGCCGTGGTCACCTGCTCGTCGTCAGGCAAGCCATGGGGGTTGCGAAACCGCGTCGCATTCATCCCGAGGAGCTGCGCGGTCGCATTCATCTCGCCGACGAACGCTTCCTGCGAACCCGAGACACCCTCGGCAACGACCACCGCCATGTCGTTTGCGGACTTCACCATCAACAGCTTGATCGCATTGTCGAGCGTGACGGTCTGCCCCGCCGGGAAGCCGGCCTTGGAGGGCGGGGTCGAAGCAGCGAACTGCGAGATCGTCAGCAGCGAATAAGGATGCAGCCTGCCGTCGCGGATCGCGCGGAAGGCAACATAGGTGGTCATCAGTTTTGTTATGGATGCCGGATGCCAAGGCTTGCCCGCCTCGTGCTCGGCGATCACCTTGCCGGTATCGGCCTCGATCAGCACATAGGGTCCGGCGGACGCCGGCGCGGCGAGCAGGCAGAGCGCAAAAAGCGCAATCAGGAGCGGCCGGAAGCGTGGACGTGCGAACATCAGGGACTGGTTCTCGCTGCGAAAAACGGAGGGCGAACCGGAGCGCCCCGCCACGATTTCGGGCCTATTCCTAACGCCGTTTGGAGTGTCAGGCAAAGTATTCACCGCATGGCGGCGAGTGCCTATATTCGGAAAACGCAACAATTATGGCCTTGGAGGAAGTTCCCGTGACCGCTTGCATCGTCGGCCTCGCCCATACCCCCTTCGGAAAGCTCGATGCCGAAAGCGTGGAGAGCCTCGTCGTGAAAGTGGCCCGCGAGGCGCTGGCCGATGCCGGGATCGAAGCCGGCGACGTCGATGAAATCGTGCTCGGGCACTATAATGGCGGTTTCACGCCGCAGAATTTCACGGCTTCGCTGGTGCTGCAGGCCGATCCGGCGCTGCGCTTCAAGAAGGCCACGCGCGTCGAGAACGCCTGTGCCACGGGTTCCGCCGCCGTTCATCAGGGGCTGAAGTCGATCAAGGCGGGCGATGCCCGCATCGTGCTCGTGGTCGGCGTCGAGCAGATGACCAAAGTCTCCGGGGCCGAGGTCGGGAACATCTTGCTCGGGGCCTCGTATCTGCCCGAAGACGGCGGCACGCCGATGGGCTTTGCGGGCGTATTCGGCAAGATCGCGGGCACCTATTTCCAGCGCTTCGGCGACCAGTCCGACGCGCTCGCCATGATCGCGGCCAAGAACCACAAAAACGGCGTCGCCAATCCTTTTGCGCAAATGCGCAAGGACTTCGGCTACGAATTTTGCCGTCAGGAAAGCGAAAAGAACCCCTTCGTCGCCGGCCCCCTGAAGCGCACCGACTGCTCGCTCGTCTCCGACGGCGCCGCCGCCATCGTGCTGACGGATGTGGAGACGGCGATGAAGCTCGGCCGCAAGGCCATCGCCTTCCGCGCCACCGCCCATGTGCAGGATTTCCTGCCGATGTCGAAGCGCGACATCGTGCTGTTCGAAGGCTGCGCCGAAGCCTGGAAGCGAGCGCTCGCGGAAGCCGGCCTCGGCATTTACGACCTTTCCTTCATCGAAACCCACGACTGCTTCACGGTCGCGGAACTGATCGAGTACGAGGCAATGGGTCTGGCAAAACCCGGCGAGGGCGCGCGCGTGATTGCCGAAGGCATCACGCAGAAGAACGGCAGGCTACCCGTCAATCCGTCCGGCGGACTGAAAGCGAAAGGCCATCCGATCGGCGCCACCGGCGTTTCCATGCACGCCATCACGGCGATGCAGCTGCGCGGCGAAGCCAACGACATGCAGATCCCGGATGCCACGCTCGGCGGCATCTTCAACATGGGTGGGGCAGCGGTCGCGAACTACGTCTCGATCCTGGAGCGGCTGCGCTAAAAACCGCGACGCCGGCAACACCACTACCCGCTGATCGGAATCTGCGGCTTCTGCTCTTCCTGCACCATGAACTGGGCCTTCGCGAGCTGCGCGAAGCGCCCGTTTCTGGCGACCAGTTCGTCGAACGTACCGCTTTCGACGATCTTGCCTTCGTGAAACACCAGAATGCGGTTCGCATTGCGGATGGTCGCAAGCCGATGCGCGATCACGAAGGTCGTGCGTCCCTTCATCACTTCTTCCAGCGCCTGCTGCACCAGCACTTCGGTGCCGGCGTCGAGTGCGCTGGTGGCCTCGTCGAGCACGAGGATGGGCGGGTTCTTCAGTAGCGCGCGCGCAATCGCAAGCCGCTGGCGCTCGCCGCCGGACAGCGCCCGGCCGCGTTCGCCGACATTCGACTTCAGGCCCTCCGGCAAGCGCGTGATAAACTCCTTCGCCTGCGCGCGGCGCAGCGCATCGTCGATTTCTTCGGCGGTTGCATCGGGCTTGCCGACCCTGAGGTTTTCCTCGATCGGCCGGTCGAACAGCAGCGCTTCCTGAAACACGACGCCGATGTTCCTGCGCAGCGATACCAGCGTGTAGTCGCGGATATCGACGCCATCGATCCGCACCACGCCCTTTTGCGGGTCGAAAGCGCGATGCATGATCGCAAGCGCCGTCGACTTGCCGGCGCCGGTGGCACCGACCAGCGCAATGGTTTCGCCGGCATCGGCATGCAGTGAAATGTCGTCGACCGCCGCGCGCTTGCCGTCATAGGACAGCGACACATGCTCGAAATCGACCACGCCGCGCGGACGCGGCATCTCGATCGCGTTCGGCTTGTCGCGCACCGAAGGTGCGGCATCGAGCACCTCGAAGAACTCCTGAAGCCGCGGCGCGTCGGTCACGAGGCGGTTCGCGAAACTCGCGGTCTGTTCGAGCTTGCCGATGAAGAGTGCGGCGACATTCACGAAGGTGACGATCTCGCCGATGGTGGTCAGGTTCTGCGTGTAAAGCCATACGCCGACCAGAAAGATCGAAAGCACCGTGATGGTGGTCGCGGCGCGCGTCGCGACTGCAACCAGCGCCCACCAGGACAGGACCGGAAGCTGCTTCTCCAGCAGCCGCTCGACAACATTGCGCATGCCGGAGATTTCGGCTTCCGCGCGGGTATAGCTCTGGATCAGCGCGATATTGCCAAGCGCGTCCGCCGCCCGCGAGGCGAGGTCGGAATGAAAGCCCTCGACCTTCTGCTGCTCGGCAATCGTGCGGTTAATCACGTAACTCGTCAGCGCCGCGAATACGATCACGAGCACCACGAGCAGAATGCCGAGCCGCCAGTTCAGCACCATCGCGATCGGCAGAAGCACGAACAGCGATACCAGCGCCACGCATTGCTCGCGGAAGAACGAAAGCCACGTCCCCCACAAGGCGTCCGCGCCCTGCAGCATCACCTTCATCAGGCGGCCGGAATGCGTGCCGCCGTGATAGGCCAGCGGCAATTGCAGCACATGCTCGAAATAGCCGGTGATGATGCCGAGCCGGCGCTTGTGCGCGAGCCGGTCGGCATGGAGCGCCACCAGCACGCCGGAGGCGATCGTGAAGAGGCCGAAGCCGACCCATGCCGCAAGCAGCGGCCCGAGGGTGTCGATGCTCGGCGCCACCTTGTTGGCGTGGCTGGTGATCAGGTTGTCGATGATCCGCCCGAACAGGATCGGCTCGGCGAAAGCGGCGACCGCGAGCATGATATTGGCGATCGCCAATACCCAGCCGAGCCGGGCTTCGGGGCCGAGCAGTCCGAGAACGCGAGTGTATAGGCGGACGAAATTGATCATGGCGCGTAAGGCGGCGCTATCTGCCGGGACGACAAGGCCCGATTATGACGGGAGGAAACGATTCTGACCAAGGGCAGATAACGCCGGAAGCAGCCGAAGGCACCAGCTATTTTTTCTTCTTTTTCTGTGGAGGCGGAGGCGGCGCCACCGCCTTCGGCGGCGCGGGCAGATACTGCGCGTCGAAAATCTCGTCGGGCTTGAGCTTGTTTTTGAAGGTGTGGACCTGCGCGAGAAGCTCGAAAGCCGCGGAGAAGCGGGCCGGATCGACGCCGCCTGCCGTTTCGGCCTTGGGGTCGAACGGCTTGATATGGTCCGCAAGCACGATTTTGAGGCGCTCCAGCTCGACCTCCTTGCGCGCGCCCTGCATGCGCTTCAGCACGGCCTCGATCGCCTCTTCCGGCTTTTGCTGGGTATCGCGCAGCGCCCGCACATAGGCCCGCAGGAAGCCGCGGATCGCCTCGGGCTGCTCCGTCTGCAGTTTCGCGCTTGCGAGGATGGCGCTGCCGTAAAGCGTGACGCCGTAGTCGGCCATGAGCAGCACGACCAGATCATCCGCCTGCACGCCGCGGTCCTTCAGGTCCACCGCCGCGAACGAATTGCCGATCAGGGCATCGACCTCGCCCGACACCAGCATCGGCACCCGCACGAGCAGGCCGACGTTCATCAGCGTCACTTTCTGCGCGTCGACCGCATTGAGCTTTGCGAACAAGGGCCAGAGCTGCGAAGCCGGATCGGCGGCGGGTGCCGCGAGCTTGCGGCCCTCGGTGTCCTTGACGAACTGCACGCCACGGCTCTTGCGCCCGATCAGCGCGTAGGTCGGCTTGTCGTAAACGATAAAGACCGCCTCGATGCCGGTCGCCGGATTCTGGTCGCGGTAGCGGATCAGCGCATTGAGGTCGCCGACGCTCATCTCGTGGGTCGGCTGGGTTGCGCCACTCGCGATCGAAAGCCGGGTGATGGCGTCGAGCGGCGACGCCGCTGGTTCGATCACCACATCGAGGCCTTCTTCCTTGAAGTAGCCCTTGTCGATCGCGAGGAAGAACGGCGCCGCGGTTCCGTCGATGGCGCGGTCGAGGCTGAAGCGGATCCGCGTTTCGTTCTGGGCCGCAGCGGGCGAGATGCCGGCGAGCACAAGGGCTGCGAGAAGCGCGAATAGCAGGCTTCCCGCGCTCCACCGGCGCGCAACGGCTTCCCGTTTTTTCATCCAGGTCTCCTTGACGTATCGCCTTGCGACACGCCGCAGCGGATGTTCGGCGCGGGTTGGCTCGCGATAGCCGCACGAGCTTCCCGCTTTGTCCTCGCCGCAAACCGAAGCAAATCGCAACGCGGCACGAAGGGCAAGGGTCGAAAGCAGAAAAGATAACCCCGCGTTCCACGCTGAACGCGCATTCATCGAAGTTCGTTTCATCTGCCGGAATGAGGTGCGGCAGTGCTTGCCTTTACTTCGTCGCTCACCCTGCCTAGACAATGCGTCGAATGTTGCGCCGTCTCTACAACTGGATTCTTGCGCTTTCCGCGCGCCCGTCTGCACCCTATGCGCTGGCGGGCGTTTCCTTTGCCGAAAGCTCCTTCTTCCCGATTCCGCCCGACGCCATGCTGGTGCCCATGTGTCTGGCGCAGCCGAAGAAGGCGTTCTTCTACGCCGGCGTCTGTACCATCGCATCCGTGCTGGGCGGGCTGTTCGGCTATGCCATCGGCTACCTGCTCTACGAGTCGGTCGGAAGCTGGCTGATCCAGCTTTATGGCTACGGCAAGCAGTCCGAGGCATTCCGCCAGGCCTATGCCGAATGGGGCCACTGGGTGATCCTCGCCAAGGGCGTGACCCCGATCCCCTACAAGCTCGTCACCATCACGGCGGGCTTTGCCGAATACAATCTGTTCTGGTTCGTGGTGCTGTCGCTGATCACGCGCGGCGCGCGGTTTTACCTCGTCGCGGGGCTGTTGTTCTGGCTCGGCCCCCCGGCCAAGGAGTTCATCGAGAAGCGCCTCGAACTCGTCTTCACGGCCTTCATGATTTTGCTGATACTGGGCGTTGTCGTAGCGATCTACCTGGCCTGATCTCCGGCCTGACGCGCGGGCCTTCCATGACCGGCTATTTCTTTGTGCTGATCGCCGGCGTATTCGCCGGAACGGTCAGCGGCGTGATCGGCACCGGCTCGTCGATCATTCTCCTGCCTGTGCTGGTATTCGCTTTCGGCCCGCTGCAGGCGGTGCCGATCATGGCTGTCGCCTCGGTCATGGTGAATTTCACGCGCGCCGTCGCATGGTGGCGGGAAATCGACTGGCGCTCCTTTCTCGCTTATTCGCTCCCCGCAGTACCGGCGGCCGCTCTCGGCGCACGCACCCTGATCGCGCTTCCGCCTGCCCTGATCGACAGCCTGCTCGGGCTGTTCTTCCTTGCGATGATCCCGGGGCGACGCGTGCTCGCGCGGCGCGGCTGGCGCGCGCAATGGTGGCACCTTGCCGTTGCCGGTGCCGTCATCGGCTTCGTGACCGGCATCGTGCTTTCGACCGGGCCTTTGAGCGTTCCGGTGTTTGCCGCGGCCGGACTGCACAAGGGCGCCCTGCTCGCGACCGAGGCCGCGGCGTCGCTCCTGATCTATCTCGCCAAAGTTTCGACCTTTCAATCCTTCGGCGCGCTTTCGCGGGAAACGCTCACCAAAGGCATCATCGTCGGCTCGTCGCTGATGGCCGGCACTTTCGCGGGCAAGTATCTGGTGCTGCGCATGCGGACGGAGACTTTCTCGAAGCTTCTCGATCTTCTGCTGCTATGCTCGGGAGCGGCGCTGTTATGGGCGGCGCTTGTTGCAGTCCAGAAGTGGTAGCGGCGGGAGAAGTTGTTTACGATGCGATGCGTGACGTTCCGAAGTACTTCTGAGCTTGATTGAAATGCCGACAATTTCCGTCGGGATGCCGGTGTACAACCGCCCCGAACTTCTGCAGCAGGCCATCGACAGTCTTCTGAACCAGACGTTCAAGGATTTCGAGATCCTGATCTCCGACAACGCCTCGCCAAATCCGCTGGTGCAGCAAATGTGCGAGGACTATGCACGCCGCGACCCCCGCATCAGATATGTGCGGCAGGCCGAAAACATCGGCGCGTTCAACAACCTCAAATTCGTCTACGAGAACTGCAATTCCGAATACTTCATGTGGGCGGCCGACGACGACCTGCGCGAAAATACTTTCATCGAGCGCGGCGTGAATGCGCTGAATGCGGACCCCGCGAAAGCGGCATGGTTCTGTCAGCTCGACGGCATCAAGTTCGACGGCACGCCCGCGCATGCCATTGGCTCCACCAGCCCCTTCGCATCGAAAGGCAACAAGCGGCTGGAGCTGATGCGCTACATGATGAGTTCCGGGCCGAAAGTGATGCTGGTCTATTCCATCTTCCGCCGCCCGGCCTTGCGCGAACCCATCGGATTTCTGATGGAGAACCATCAGCTTCCGGGAGCGGACTTCGTTCTGATGTATGTTTTTCTGAGCCGTCACGGCATTACAATCGACGATCAATTGCTGTTTCACTATCGCTTTCACGATCAGGACCGTCAGACGCGCGTAAAGACCCGGAAGCGGATTCTCGCTAATCGCCATTTCGCCGGCTACTGGAACGGTGCGCGCTTTACGCCCTACCCGGTGATGACGCGCTGCCTGATCCCGGTTCGCTATCTCGTTTACCTCACGAACAAGCTCGGCCTGAGCCTCGGAAAACGCTGGCGCCGCTTGCGCGGCGCGTAACGCGGGCGGGAAATTCCGCGAGGTTTCATCGGCCATCTGCGCCATGATTGCTTTTGGCAAAGGAAGCGGGCATAGGCTGACCGATCATGAACATCCTGCGCAAACTTGGCCTGCTCCCGCCGAAGAAACACGACCGCGAGGCGCTCGAAATCTATAACGAGCGCATCGGCTCGACGCGGGTCACCGAGCGCGACGGCGTGAAGGTGGTCGATTATCGCAAGCCGGACGGCAGCTTCGACTACGAAGCCTATAAGGCGATCCAGACTGCCGCCAACAAGGCGAAGATCAACTGGCGCTCCGTGCAGCAGGGCGACATTGCATTTCTCTGCCACGCGCTGTCGGAACGCGGCGTCAGGATCGGGAAGGTTCTGTGTCACGGCACGCGCAGCGGCGCGGAGCAGCAGTTCTTTCACGAAGCGACCGGGGCGGATGTGCTCGGCACGGAAATCTCGGAAACCGCAACCCGGTTTCCGATGACCATTCAATGGGACTTCCATGAAGTGAAGCCCGAATGGCAAGGCGCCTTCGACGTGATCTTCTCGAACTCCTGGGATCACTCCTACGATCCGAAACTCGCTTTCTCGCGCTGGCTCTCCTGCGTAGCGAAGGGTGGCGCGCTGGTGCTGGAGTGGAGCAAGGTGCACGGCGATACCGAGGCAAGTCCGATCGATCCGTTCCGCTCCTCGCCGCCCGAACTGACCGTGCTGCTGGAGCAACTCACCGCGGGCGGCGATTTCGCGGAGCCGGAAATCATTCCGCTGCCGGGCGTCAACGACCGGCAGAAGGTGTTCGTCGTCACGCGGCGGAAGTAAACCGCCGCCGCGCCGGAAAATCCGGCGCCTCTTTCTCGTCTTTCTTGCACAACAAGATCGCAGCATCCTTGGCGGCTACCGCACGCCGGGAAAGCAGTCATGCATCCTGCAAGCTTGTGAGAAAGCACATAAGCACGAGCAAGTTACCTCCCGAGCTTTGGCCTGCGCTTTCCGGGCCGGCCTTCGCGCCCACGCGCCAGCTTCTGCACATGATGCTGCAGGCGGTCGGCAAGCTGAAACTCGCCGAGCCGTTTCAGGCGCAATGGGCGCAGGTACCGCTGTGGCTCAATGCGCGAGGGCTGACCACTGGCCCGATCGCCTACGCGAGCGGCGCCTACGAGGTTCGCGCCGATTTCATTTCGCACGAGATACAATGGCTCACGAGCACGGGAGCATCGGGCAGGTTTGCGCTCGGCTCCACTTCCGTTGCCGCCTTCGTCGACACGCTGCTTGCCCAGCTTCGCGGCGCCGGGATCGAACCTTCCATCACGCTCATGCCACAGGAAGTGCCGAACCCTGTCGCCTTTGACGAGGACAAGGACGAGCGCCCCTACGAGCGCGATCAGGTCGGCGCATGGTGGCGCATTCTTCTGAGCACGCAGCGCGTGATGCAGATGTTTCAGGGCCGCTTTACCGGCAAGACGCAACCCATCGGCCTGATGTGGGGAACACTGGATATTCGCGCCGTCGTTTATAATGGCGAGCCGACCTCGCCCGCGGCGGGCACCGACTTCATCCGGCGTAATGCAATGAATGCGGCGCTGATCGAAGTCGGATGGTGGTCGGGCGACGCCGCCTACGCGAAGCCGGCGTTCTACGCTTTCACTTACCCGCAACCGGAAGGGATCGAGAACGCGAAGATCGCCCCGGCTGCCGCGCGCTGGGACACCGGCATGCTCGAGTTCCTGCTCGACTACGAAGACCTGCGCAAATCCGCCGACCCGGACCGCGACCTGCTTGCGTTCTTCGAATCCACTTACCGCGTCGGCGCAACCGCCGCCGGGTGGGATTCAAGTTTGCTGGGTAGCGGCCGTCCCGCGTGACACCCGGCAATCTGCCGAAGCCGGCACAGCGATCTTGTCGTGCGACTATCCGCAAGGCCGGAGCCGGTTTGCTGGCGGAAGTGGTGCCCCTAGCCGGAATCGAACCAGCACGGTGTTGCCACCACCTGATTTTGAGTCAGGCGCGTCTACCAGTTCCGCCATAGGGGCACGGGGAACGGCGGCAGTTATAGCGACGGCGCGCGGCAGGGCAAGCGGCGCGGCCACGCCATGAAGCCATGCCATGGAATAGACACGGATTGCGCGCTTCGCTACCTCTCCCGCCGATGATCGACACGCTCGCAAAACCCGCCAATGCCGCGCTCGCCGCCGCCGCGATCATGTTCGCGGCACTCTGCGGCGCGTGGTACTTCCAGTATCAGCTCGGCTATGTGCCCTGCCCGCTCTGCTACCAGCAGCGCATTCCCTATTATTTCGCGATTCCGCTCGGGCTCGCGCTGGCCGCCTTCGCGCTTTATGGCGGAAATCGGCAGATCGTCCGCCTCGGGCTTTATCTGCTCGCACTTGTTCTTCTCGTGAGCGTGGGCTTCGGCGCCTATCACGCCGGCGTCGAATGGGGCTTCTGGCCCGGGCCGCCCACCTGTGCCGCGGAACGGCCCTCGGCCGCGCCGATCGGAAACATTCTCGACGCGATCAAGAACGTGCGCGCAGTCCCCTGCAACGAGGCGGCGTGGCGGCTCTTCGGCATTTCGCTCGCAGGCTACAACGCGCTGGTTTCGGCGCTTGCGGCGGCAATCGCCTTTGCAGGCGCGCGCCGCGCCTGACTCACGCCTCCAGTTCGGCGTCCCAATAAAGATAATCGAGCCAGCTCTGGTGCAGGTAGTTCGGCGGAAACAGCCTGCCGTTCTTGTGCAGATCGTTCACGCTCGGCTGGAACGGCATCTGATGCGGCCACATGTTCGCATGTGCCGGCATCTGGCCGCCCTTGCGCAAGTTGCAGCTTGAACAGGCGGTGACGACATTCTCCCAGGTGGTCTGGCCGCCATGGGCGCGGGGGATCAGGTGATCGAAGGTGAGTTCTTCCCGCGTGCCGCAATACTGGCAGGAGAAACGATCGCGCAGGAAGACATTGAAGCGCGTGAAAGCCGGATGGCGCGACGGACGAACGAAGGTCTTCAGGGAAACAACGCTGGGAAGCCGAAACTCGGCGGTGGGACTTCGCACCGCCTTGTCGTAGAGCGCGACCGTGTTCACGCGATCGAGGAACACCGCCTTGATGGTGTCCTGCCAGGACCAGATGGAAAGCGGGTAGTAACTGAGCGGACGAAAGTCCGCGTTCAGCACCAGAGCGGGCCAGGCACCAGGAGAAATTACCGGTGATACAGCAGCGTGCAATCGCGACTCCCTTCGAAGTCCAGCGGTCGCACCCCGCGTTCGTCATCGTCTATATTACCGGCACCATGTCGGCTTTGTGAAGCCGGAGGAAATCAGCGTCCCCGGAACGCTTTCTGCAGGAACGTACCACCGAGCCGAAGGCCGTCGGCGTCGATGCCGTGGCCGATACCCTGCGACAAATGCCATTCCACCGCGAGGCCCATGCCGCCGAGCCCCTGCGCCGACAGGAATAATGCCTGCGCCGGAATGAGTTCGTCCTGATCGCCGTGCACGAGCAGCACCGGCGGGCGGACTGTGATCTCCTCTGCAGCCTTGGCTGCAGCCTCCTGATTCGAGGGCGTCACCAGCACGCCGGAGTACCCGACGATCGCCGCCAGCGCCGGGCGGCGCAGCCCGACATGCAGCGCCATCATGGTGCCCTGGCTGAAGCCGACCAGCGCGAGCGCGGTGCCGGGGAGATTGTGCTTCGCAAGCTCCGCATCGAGAAATTCATCGAGAACAGGCCGCGCCTTCATCACGCCGCGCCAGCGCTCGTCCGGATCGCGGAAGGTGAGCCCGAACCATTGCCGCCCCATGGGGTGGCCCGGCACCGGTTCCGGCGCGTTGGGCGATACGAAGGCGGCATCCGGCAAAAGCGATTGCCACTCGCGGCCGAGCGAAATCAGGTCGTTTCCGTCGGCGCCGTAGCCATGCAGGAAAACCACGAGTTGCTTCGCCGTGCCGGAGCGCGGCGCGATGCGGGGTCCGTCGATCACTGTTTTTGTTCTCCCTGCTCGACCGGCACGCCGTCGCGCTGTTTCTTCGCGGCATAGTAGGCCCAGAGCAGACGCGCCGCCACCGAGCGGTAGGGTTTCCAGACCCGCGCGATTTTTTCAAGCTGCTTCGCGTCGGGACGCTTGCGCTTGTTCAGCATCATGCGCGCGGCTTCCTGCAGCGCGAGGTCGCCGGAAGCAAACGCATCGGCATGCCCGACGCAGAACATCAGGTAGATGTCGGCGGTCCACGGCCCGATGCCTTTGACCTTCACGAGCTGCGCATGCGCGGCCTCCGCCGGCATCTGCGCGAGCGAATCGATGTCGAGGTGCTCGTCCCGCACCGCGCGGGCGATGTGCCGGAAGGTGCGGATTTTCGGCATCGAGAGCCCGACGCGCTGCAATTGCGGCGTCCGCGCTTTCAGGATCGCATGATGATCGAGCGGCGAGAATTTCGCTTCGAGCCGCCCCCAGATCGCCGCCGCCGACGCCACCGAAAGCTGCTGCCCGCAGATGATC
>JAEZFA010000001.1 GCA_023417665.1 Pseudomonadota bacterium
ATGTTGGGCGGCAGGTCGCCGGAGTCATCGTCGCTCATGGTCTGCGGCGCTTCGTTCTTCACGCGAACGCTGACGACCGCAGGCTTCACCTTGTCGACGATGTCAGCAAAGGAAAGCATGTTGGAAGGCTGATTGGTAACGACCTGCGCCTTCGCCGAAGAAACGAAGGAAGCGATATTGGTGCTGGTAATCGCGAATGCGGCAAGCACCGCGCCGATCACCAGACCGGTGACGAGCGAGCGGCGCGAAGCCGGGAGGACTTTATTCGACATTGGGGTGGTCTCCGAAATTCTCGGGCCCGAGATGGGGCGGGCTCTTTCGGAGAACAAGCTAGGTGCTGCTGCCTTACGGCGATGTCGCTGGAAGATTACGGTTTTGTAAGGTTCGGGAAAACCTCAGGAAATTTCGTCGAGCTTGCGCCGTTCCTCATCCGTCAGCGGCGCAGGCGCGGATGACACCGGGCGGCGGAAAAAACGCAGCAAAACCAAGGCGCCGAGTAAAAGCACAATAAGCGGTGCGAGCCAGAGCAGCGCATTGCGGAAGGATTTTTCCGGCTCAAGCAGCACGAACTGGCCGTAGCGCGCGACGAGGAAATCACGAATTTGTGTATCGCTGTCGCCGGCCTTCAGGCGCTCGCGCACGAGGATGCGCAGGTCGCGCGCCAGCGGCGCATCCGAATCATCGATCGATTGATTCTGGCAAACCATGCAGCGGAGCTTGGCGGACAAAGCCCGTGCCCGCGCTTCAAGCGCGGGATCGCTCAGCACTTCGTCGGGCTGCACGGCGATCGCCGGCAGCACGAGCGAAAAGAAAACAGCGAAGACGAGCGCAAGTTTCTTCACGTTCACTCCGCTGGAGCAGGCGCAGCCGCGAGATTCTTTTTCGCTGCCCGCTTCGGTACGCCGATCCGCAGCCGCCTGTCGGAGAGCGACAGTCCCGCGCCGAGCGCCATGACGACCCCGCCGAGCCAGATCAGGAGAACATAGGGCTTCCAGTAGGCGCGCAGCGCTACCGGCTGATCGGCAACGGGATCGCCGATGTTGATGTAAAGCTGGCTGAGACCAAACGTCTGAATACCGGCCTCGGTGGTCTGCTGCCCGCGCACCACGAAAATACGCTTGGCGGGCGCGAGTTCGCCTACAAGGATTCCATCGCGGCGAATTTCTAGGATGGCGGCAATGTCGCGATAATTTTCGCCCTTGCGTTCGGCCCAGTTGCGAAAGCGCACGTCGAAACCGGCGACCGAAATGCTGTCGCCGGGCCGCACGGCGGCGACCTTCTCGACATGCCAGCCGCCCTCCGCGGCCACCCCGATCAGCGAAA
The DNA here is from genome assembly GCA_023417665.1 of Pseudomonadota bacterium. GTDB lineage: Bacteria > Pseudomonadota > Alphaproteobacteria > Rhizobiales > Xanthobacteraceae. The sequence goes on from JAEZFA010000001.1 coordinate 1,324, forward strand.
GCCCGACGCCGAGATGCGCAAGCAGCGTGCCGAGCGACGCACGCGGCAATCCCTTTGCCCGCGCAAGGCACTCGCTGAGCGGCACGCGCAGCAAGGCAATGCGCAAGGCATATTCGGTGAGCGCGCCGCCGATCGCGAACAGCCCGAGCGTGAGCGCAATCAGCGGATAAAGCGGCCCGCCATGCATGGCATAGACCGCGCCCGCGATCACCAGCGCCAGGCCGGCAGCAACGGTAAGCCGTTGCGCGACGGCGGCGGCATCGCCACGCTTCCATGACAGCAGCGGTCCCGCCGGCATGACCGCGACCAGCAGAAGCGCGAGCGGCCCCACGGTCGCATTGAAGAACGGCGCGCCTACCGAAATCTTCTCGCCAGAGATCGATTCCAGAAGCAACGGATAAAGCGTACCGGTGAACACGGTCGCGACGATCGCGGAGAGCAGGAGATTGTTCAGAAGAAGCGCTCCCTCGCGCGACACCGGCGCGAAGATGCCGCCCTGCCGCAGTTCGGATACCCGCAGCGCGAACAGCGCAAGCGAACCGCCGACAAAGAAGATCAGGATCGCGAGAATGAAAACGCCGCGGGTCGGATCGCTCGCAAACGTATGGACCGAGGTCAGCACACCGGAGCGGACGAGGAACGTGCCGAGCAGCGAAAGCGAGAAGGTCAGGATCGCGAGCAGTACCGTCCAGATCTTCAGCGCGTCGCGTTTCTCCATCACCAGCGCCGAATGCAGGAGCGCGGTCGCGACGATCCACGGCATCAGCGAGGCATTCTCGACCGGGTCCCAGAACCAGTAGCCGCCCCAGCCGAGTTCGTAATAGGCCCAGTACGAGCCCATCGCGATGCCGAGCGTCAGGAAAAGCCACGCAGTCAGCGTCCAGGGTCGCACCCAGCGCGCCCAGGCGGCGTCGATCCGGCCTTCGATCAGGGCCGCCACTGCAAAGGAAAACGCAACCGAACAACCGACATAGCCGAGATAAAGAAGCGGCGGATGCAGCGCGAGGCCGACGTCCTGCAGGATCGGGTTGAGGCCCTGCCCTTCCGCCGGTGCAACCGCAATCCGCAAGAACGGGTTCGAGGTCGCCAGAACGAAAAGCAGAAAGATTGCCGCGATCAGTCCCTGGATGCCGAGGACGTTCGCGCGAAGCCGCGGCGGGAGATTGCCGCCGAAACCCGCAATCAGCGCGGAGAAGATTGCGAGCGTAAGCACCCACAACAGCATGGAGCCTTCGTGATTGCCCCAGACGCCGCTGATTTTGTAGAGCAGCGGCTTTGCCGAATGGGAGTTGGCATAGACATTCGCCACCGAAAAATCGGAGGTGAGATAGAGATAAGTCAGCCCGGCAAAGGAAGCGGCGACGAAGACCAGTACCGCTACGGCGCTGAAGGGCGACACCAGCATCAGCCGCGCATCATTGCGCCAGGCTCCCCAGAGCGAAAAGAAAGTCTGCGCAACCGCGAGCGCGAACGCGATTGCAAGGGCGGCATGAGAAAGCTCGGCGATCACTGCTTCACGCCTTCATTGTGTTTCCAGACGCCCTTGTCCTTGAGGGCGTCGACGACTTCGCGCGGCATATAATATTCGTCGTGCTTTGCGAGGATGGTACGCGCGACGAATACGCCGTTCTCGAGCATGCCTTCCGCGACCACGCCCTGCTTCTCGCGGAACAGGTCGGGCAGCATGCCCTCGTAGCGCACCGGAATCGTGCTCGCGCCGTCGGTGACGTCGAAGCGCACCAGCACGCCTTCCTTGACGATGCTGCCTTCCTTGACGAGACCGCCGATGCGAAGCCGCTTGCCCGGCGGCGGCGGATTTTGCGCAAGCTCGCTCGGGCTCGCGAAGAAGGTGATGGAATCGCGCAAGGCCGAAAGCGTGAGCGCGGCCGCGGCGACCAGCACAAGGCCCGCGACGGCGATCAGGGTGAGGCGGCGCTGTTTTCTGGTCATTGCTTTTTCTCGATCAGCCGCAGCCGGCGCTGCGCCGGGACGCGCCACTGGTCGTTCTCGCCGGCGTTCTCGATGATACGCGACCAGTATTTGCGCGCATCCGCAAGATTACCGCCTTGCTCTGCCTCAAGCCCCAGATAAAAGAGCGCAGGCGACGATTTTTCGTTGAGGGCAAGGGCACGCTCGAACGCGGCCTTGGCTTCGGGCGTAATACGGCCGTTCGCGACGCGAATGAATTCGCCGAGCGCGATCTCGCGGCCAACCGTGCTGCCGAGCAGGCGAATGGCGCGCTCCTGCGCGGCGATGGCGTCACCGGTTCGGCCGACCCGCATATAAATCGGCGCGATCAGTTCCCAGCCCTGTCCCTGCTCGGGATTGCGTTCGAGACGTTCCTCGATGCGGCCGATCAGCATGCCGATGTCCTGCTGCTCGATCGGCAAGGCCAGACGCTGCGCAAGCGGCGCATCCGGAAATTCCGGCACGCCATAGGTGAAGTAGATCGAGAGCGACAAGATCGGAATGCCGAGAAGTGCCGCGATCGACGCGAGCCGGCGCCGCGAGAGGCTCACATCGGCTGCGGGCTCTTCGCTGCCGGCGGCACCGAGCAGGCGGCGCGAGACTTCAATTCTCGCGGAATCGGCTTCGGCGGCGTCGAGAACACCCCGCGCCCTGTCCTGTTCGATTTCGGCAAGCTGGTCGCGATAGACGGCAAGCCCCGGCGCTTCGCCCGCAAGCCGCGGCGTACGCGACAGCGGCCACAGCACCACAAGCATGGCGGCGGCGGTCATCAGCGCGAGCAACGTCCAGAACAGCATCGTTTCTCCCCGGCCGAAGCTCCTAAGGCCGGGAAAAAATTACGTCAAAAGGCGTATCGGCGCAGGCAGCGGCGCCGCCCTTAGCCCTGCACCTGCGACCAGGTTCCATCCGGGTTGCGGCAGGCGATGCCACGAGCCGTCTGCGGACGCCCGTTGATATAGATGGTGTGGGTGTATTCGCGGCAGCGCTGGTAGCTCTGATAGGCATAAGACGGACCCGCCACGATGGTGCCGTAGGCTCCGCGATCGCCGCGCCAGCTCACCGGGGCGCCCGGGCCTTCTGCCTCCAGCGCACGGAGTTCGGCCTCATAGGCGCGGCGGCGGTCTTCCTCGTCGAGCGCGTTGCCGATGGCACCGCCGACCAGGCCGCCGATGAGCGCACCGGCGACGACTGCGCCCGGACCACGATTGGCGCCGACGCCGATCAGGGCACCGGTCAGCGCGCCGAGAAACACACCGTCCTGCGTCCGCGGGCCGGTGTCACCCGAACAGGCCGCAAGGGTCAGGGACAGCGCGCAGACGGCGCCAACGATCTTGGTTTTCACTGCCGGCATGGAAAAGCCCCTCACTCCAGACAAATCAGGCGTCCAGCGGACGCGCCGGACCGATCGGCTTCCGTAATGCCCTGAAAATTCGGGCGAAAGCGGGGCCTCAGGCGGCCGGCAACACGAGTTCGGCCCGCAATCCGCCGAGCGGCGACGTGCCGAGCTGGAGGGTGCCGCCATAAAGTTTCGCAAGTTCTAACACGATGGAAAGACCGAGCCCGGTTCCCGGCTTGCTCTCGTCGAGCCGCTTGCCGCGGCCGAGTACCTCCTCGCGTTCGGTCGGCGCAAGCCCCGGGCCGTCGTCGTCCACCTGAATGCGAAACGAGCCCGGCTTGCCCGCATGCGGATCGCTCAGCACGAACATTCCCACGGTGACGCGGGAGGCGGCCCATTTGCAGGCGTTGTCCACGAGGTTTCCGACCATTTCCTCGATGTCCTGCTGCTCGCCGCGAAACCTGATGATGCTGTTCAGTTTCGCATCAATCGCAATGCCGCGCCCGCGGTAGATTTTCTCCATGGTACGAACCAGCGTCTCGATCACCGGCGCGACGTCGAGCGTCGTGGAAACGACCGCCACGCGCGCCGCGATCCTTGCGCGCTCCAGATGGCGCTGGACCTGATCACGCATGACGGAGAGTTGCTCGCGGATTTTTTCGCCGAGCGTTCCCTGCACGTTGCTGGTCTCGTTCACCAGAACGGAGAGCGGCGTCTTCAGCGCGTGCGCAAGATTGCCGACATGGGTCCGCGCGCGATCGACGATCTCGCGGTTCGAATCGAGCAGCGCATTCACTTCGCCCGCAAGCGGCGCGACTTCCTTCGGAAAGTCTCCCTGCAGCCGCTCGATTTCACCGGAACGGATTTGCGCGAGACCTTCGGAAACCTTCTTGAGCGGCCGCAAGCCATAGCGCACCTGAAACCAGATGATCGCCATGAAGGCGAGCCCGATAAAGGCAAAGGTCAGAAGCAGCGCATCGTTGAAGTCGGAAACCTCGTCATCGATCTCGAAAGAATCGCCGGCGATGAAAAGAAGAAACTTTCCGTCGTCGCCGAGATCGAGAAAGCGCTCCACCGCGCGCAATTTCTGCCCGTCCGGTCCGGGCAGATAGGCCTGGCGCAGGCCGCCGTAAACTTCCGGCACCTTCAGGCTGTCGAGCGAAGGAAATCCGCCTTCGGGCGTGGAACGCGAGTACTTCTTCTCCTGCGGTTCGCTGACCCGCGTGATCTGCCAGTACCAGCCGGACTCGGGAATGAAGAACAGCGGCTCGCCCAGCGTTTCCGGTTCGATCGTCGGCGACTTCGGATTGTTCGCGATCTCGGCAACGATATTGCGCAGATAGACGTTGATGCGCCGGTCAAAGGCGCGCTCTACGGCGTTGCGATAAAGCGTCGAAAGCACGATGCCGATCACGAGCAGCACGACGAGGCTGACGGCGGTCGCAGAAAGAAAAAGCCGCCGCGCGAGCGACGGCGCTTTAACTGGCATCGGTTGGCGGCGCGAGCATGTAGCCGAGGCCGCGCACAGTCTGGATCACGTCGATACCGAGCTTCTTGCGCAGGCGGCCGACGAATACCTCGATCGTGTTGGAATCGCGGTCGAAGTCCTGATCGTAGAGGTGCTCGACGAGCTCGGTGCGCGAAACCACCCGGCCCGTGTGATGCATCAGATAGGCAAGCAGACGGTATTCGTGCGAGGTCAGCCGCACCGGGTCCCCGCTGACCGAAACACGGCTCGAGCGCGTATCAAGCGTAACCGGACCGCAGGAAAGCTCGGTGGTGGCGTGCCCGGTCGCGCGGCGCAGCAGCGCGCGGATGCGGGCCAGCACTTCTTCCATGTGAAATGGCTTGGCGACGTAATCGTCGGCGCCCGCGTCAAAGCCCTGCACCTTGTCGGACCAGCGGTCGCGCGCGGTCAGGATCAGCACCGGCATCATCTTGCCGTTGCGGCGCCAGCTTTCCAGCACCGAAATCCCGTCCATCTTCGGCAAGCCGAGATCGAGCACCACCGCGTCATAGGGTTCG